>JAHJVW010000003.1 GCA_018828585.1 Bacteroidota bacterium | reverse complement strand
GCAGTCCGAATAATGAAAGTTGTGCTGCCAAAACAAGGTGGACAGTAAGTAAAGATGGCAAAGTTGTTCAACAAGGAACAGGCACCAATAGCATAAAAGGTTCATTTACACCAAGTACAAATGGCACTTATACCCTTACTTTAGATGCCAATTGTGGGGAAAAAGAATGCAAATCATGTACTTATACCATTGTGGTTGAGGATTGTAAGGATGAAGATGACGGAACGGATAGCTGTAAGAATAATCTTATTCGAAATGGAGGTTTTGATCAAGCTAATGTCTCTGGTACAATGCCATTGCCGGGTACTGTTCAACATTGGGTTAGAGGATATGGCTCACCGATAGTAGATAATAGTCCAACCAATGGATTTATAGAAAAAGGATACATAAAACTTGCAGGTAATATAAATAACGGACAGGCAGTAGCACAAGGGTTGAATTCAAATAATAAAATAATATCGGGTAAAAAATACAAGTTAAGTGTAGCAGTTAGATTCCTGACATCCCAAAATACACTTGACTATGTAAAAATTAGGGTCATAGCTTATAATGGTAATATATTTTCCACAACAGGCATCCATCCACAGCCATCAACAGACGTTGCGATAATAGGACGCAGTGGTAAAATAAGAGACTGTAACGACTGGTCTGTGATAGAACTCCCTGTCTGGACAGCAAACAAGGATTTTTCAAACATTGCAATCAATGCATTTACAAACGATGGCAGTAATGCTTCAGTTTGGATTGATAATATCACAATATGTGAATCGGCTCAAGGGGATTGTGATGAGGTACAGGTGGAAAGTACCGGTAATCCAATTATGCCAGCAGGTTATGGAGATATACCTCCTGGATTTGCTTGTCAGCCTGAAGCGGAAGAAGATGATTATTATAATGGAAGTTTGCAGGACTTATATCCGGGATATAATGGAACAACTGATTTGTATTCACAAACCACAAATCCTTGTTTCTCAATCGGGGGAACACTGCCGCCAGAAGTAAATAATTATAATTGTGATGATAGCTTGAGAACTGCGGGTATCAATATGACATGTGAAGAGTTGCAGGCCATGTTGAATCAGGAATTTACGCCAACAGAAATTAAAAAATCCTATTTGCCTCCTATCCTCACAATAGGAAATATTAAGTGTGATAGACCTGGCCCAAAAAATATGGAAAACATGCCTTTTCAAGGTAGGGATATTATTTATATACACGGTTTACAGTTAAGTCACATCATAGACAGAGCTAACGGAGATCAAGGGGCTACTGGGAAATGGCCCAATAATCAAAGTGAATATTATTCAGGTTATTATAAAAATGCCGCAACAAATAATATGTTACCCCACATCTCTCATTTTCTAAGGAACAGAGGAAATTTAAATAGGTTTATAATTGTCTCATACGATTGTTCTGAGAGTGCAGAAGTTGCTGTTCATGCTATTTTAGCTCAAATAAGAGAAGCAATGGAAAATGGCACAGGTGTACAATCTGACCCTTCAGACCCAAGAAAAACAAATTGTTTCGGACGGGATTATATTATGATTTCTCATTCCACGGGAGCTCTTGTAGCAGATGTTGCCTTATCTATTGCGAATAAAACTAAAACGGATTTAAATCTTAAAACACAATATGGAGATATTGGATTAATTTCTGATAGATGTAAAGGACGCGTGAGTATTCAAGGTGCATATTCTGGTAGTAATCTTGCTAAAATAGCGGTTGTGGGTGCACAAGCAAATCCAGTTTTATTCTCAGCTGCATTAACGGCTTTAGCATTTGCTCCGGTAAGTAGTCAAACCATAGCGACTATACTTGCTAACACAGATATTATACCTAATAGTATCTTGGTAGATTTGGTGCCATCTATTTCTCGTTCCAGATGGGGTTCTTATATTAATGATATATCTGTGCCCGTATTTACTATTGCAGGCGGGCACCCTTCTGCTATTCTTGGCCCCTTAAAATATAGTATACATAAAGGGTTTGACGATGGTGTTGAAAGCATGGATGCTGCCAATGGTAACAATAATTCACTTTCACTCGGACCTTCATCTTTTAATGCTACTCCAATTAAGGTATTTGATATGGGTATTCCTTTAATAAGGGGGATAAATTATTATCTTGACCAGAAAATTTCACAGGGTGTTTTTGCTGCTGCAAGTACAGCATATTTGTCTCCAACAGGAATGGTAGTACCAGTTTCTTCTATAAATGTTGACCCTCAGAATCATTTTAATAATCACTATTCTTTCATTCAGTCATCAAAGGAACACTGGTTTAATGCAACTGAACCTGGTTCTGGTAATAATCCTTGCGATTATAGCAAAACACTTTTTGGGGGTAGTACAAATAATGAAGAAGAGTTAGTTGTAACTAACGCAAGTTTATTTACTCCAGGCTTAATTGATCCATCAATTATTTCTCAAATGGGAGAAACTTTAAAGGACAAACATATAGATTATCCCTGGCTTAAGCTTGTATATAGATATGGGATTCCGAGGCCAACAGTTTATTGGAAGAGATTTTATATTTGGAAAAGAACTTACCATAAACTTATCGATAACTGTATGTATGATGTTGATTACGCTTATAAATATTTATTTAATCAATAATAGTGGGTAGCTAATATTAATATTTTAACGACTGGAAAATGTTTCTTCTTAGATAATAAAGCTGCCGGAAAAGTAACTTTAAAAATAACCCTTGATTAAAAATTAAACGGTAAAAAAATAATGCTTGGCACATATTTGAGAACTGAAGAAAATGAGATTTGGAAACTACTGCTCACTGCACCTTTTGAAAAGAAAAAGAATTTATTCATAAAAAGTCTATTCAGTATGCCAGAATAAACGAAAAAATATTTGCAAACAATAGTACAGGTAAAGCAAATATGTATGCAATAAAGGCTTTAATAGCAGATGGAAGTCAATCACCGCTAAGTGCATTCATTACAAAAAAAGCAAGATAAATAGCCTAACGGGATTTTAAGTTTTACCAAAGCAAAATGGAAACAATATTATTGAATTTGAGAAAGGATTTTTTTTTAAAATGAACCAATTTACTAAAATAGCTTTGTTACTGGCTACATTTCTGTCATCGCAGGTAAGCGCCCAGGAAAAGAAGAAGCCTTTCACTATCAGCGGCGATATGGGTATTTGGTATGAAGGTTATGGGCTCTATAAAGCTCCAAGTCCGGCTGTACCCGATTTTTACCAGGCTCGCCGCCCATCTAACCTGTTTCGGTATTCTTTTAATCCAACTCTCGCTGTTGGCAAATGGAACATTCCTCTTAATTTCAATTTCAGCCCCATGCAAAATAATTTCGTTACAGTAGCTACTGGGGGGCCGCAAAGTATCTGGCAGTTTTTGACCAACCCGGTAAATAATTTCGGGATTCGCCCAAAAATTGGAACTACTGAAATCCTGTTAGGCACACAAAATCTTCAGTACAGTGATTTGAGTACCGGTGATTTGGGAGTGTTTGGTTATGGCGTTAATTTGGCACCCGGAAAATTTCGGATAAAACTGTTTAACGGGGTATCGCAAAGACCTGTCAATTATCTGGCACCTACAATTATACCACTATCAGATGGCATAATTGGCGCTTACCAGCGCAATCAGTGGATGGGCCAGTTAGGTCTTGAAAAGGAAGGTAAATACTTTACCGGTTTTAACTTTGTAAAATCAAAAGATAAACGAAATTCTGTTACCTCAGCTCCCTTGTCTCCACTTGATCCGCAGGAAAATATGGTAGTTAGCTTTTTAACCAAAGTTACTACAGATAAAGGCTGGAATTACCACGTAGAGCTGGGACATAGTTTTTATACCCGGAATTTAAATACCCCGCTGTCCACCACACCGGTCGAAGATTTTAAGCCTTTTATCATCTCACACACTTCCACAAATAAAGATAATGCGGTAATGTTGGGTATTGCAAAAAAGGGGAAAGATTGGGAAGCAGGCGCCAAATTTAATTATTACGGTGCCGGGTATTATACAGCAGGCTACCCGTTTATGAACAACGACCGGATGGAATACCTGGCCAATACCCGCTTTAATGCCTGGAAAAAGAAAATCAATGTAGTGGCCAATATCGGCCAGCGTTTTGGCAATCTGAGCCGTATTTCCGGCCCCCGCCTAACCAAACAAATCATAGCCAACGTGAATGTGTTTACCCAATTTACTGAACGTTTCAACCTGAATACCAGTTTTAATAATTTTGGCTTCAATGTTCCAGGCCTTTTGGGATATAAAAGTGTAAATAATGAGCTAAGCGTAAACCCTTCTTATACCTGGATTAACAGTAAAATGAGCCATCTGATAAGCGGCACTTATACCTGGAGCAAGTATGATGAAACAATTTTAAACGTAATAACCAACAACAATACTGAAACCGCTTTAATTCTCTACGTTCCCACATTTTTTAACAAAAAGATCAGTCCGGATTTTAGCCTGATGTGGTTCAGAAATACTGCCCCTTCAATTAACCTAACCCTGCTCAGCGCTACTAGCGGAATGACCTGGAAGCCTGCTCCAAAAATTAACCTGAAGGGACAGTTACAATATAATCTAAGCACTATGGCACCGTTTACGGCCAATAAAAACCTATTAGCTACTAGTGGTTTTGACTGGCACATTTACAAAAAGTTAATCTGGCAATTTTCCATGACCACAAATTTATACCGTTATGGAACCGAATTGCCCGGAAGTTCCTTTACACCGGCTTATTCAGGTAGTCCGGGATATTCAGAAAGCACCCTGAGAACAGGTTTACAATACAAGTTTTAAAATGGCTGTCAGCAATCAGGTCTCAGCTGTGAGGCTTCGACAGGCTCAGCCTTACATCAAATTAATAACGAATAAGCGTTTTAACATTAAAAGTGCTGATTACTGACAGCTGATAACTAAAAATTTTAATAATGAAAAAATACCATTTATTGTTAACCGTAGTAATATTCCTGATTGTTCAGGTGGCCCGGGCCCAAATCACTCTTAACCTTGCATTAAACAACAGGCCTCAGCCCTGGTTGTCTGATTGGGTAAATCCCGTTAACGGCCAGATGATTATTTCCTATATGCAGGGGCCGGCGATTAATGATCCTTCTATAAAATTGAAAACCACCTTACTTGATGAGAGGGGAAGCATAATAGGTGTCTCGAATATTAATTCTGCCAGAATATACACCTTAAGAGCCGGAGTAAACCAGTTCACCATAGCCGATGCACTCCAATTGCAAAATTTAGCGTTACAGGGAAATTTACAAAACCTGCTTCAACGGACTGGACGTTTAACTGCGGGTCAGTATCAACTAATGGTTGAAGTAATGAATACCAGGGGCGATGTTGTTAGGGCAAAACAAACCCGACCGTTTTTTATCACTTCGTATCAGTTGCCTATTTTAATGCAGCCTGCCAGCGGAAGCAGTTTAGATGCCCACACGTCTCAAAACATCATCATATTTCGCTGGACCAACTTAATACCCGGCACCCGGGAGCTTCCACAATACCGGGTACAGGTGTTTGAAATTCTGCCCGGTCAGACACCCATGCAGGCTTTTAGAGGTAATCGTCCTTTATTAGACGAATCAGCCATAAAAGGTACTACACAATACATCTGGCTGCCTAATCTGCCTATGCTTGATTCTACTGCCAACAAACAGTTTATCTGGACGGTGCAAACGCTCGATGCAAAAGGATTGCCCATCCCCGGAATGGATATGAACATCCAGGGAAGAAGTGAGCCGGCCATATTCAGCATCGTGAACCAAATGGGGATAATAGACAAAAAGAGAAAGAATGACGACTCAATAAAGTGATAATGAAACGTATAATCTGTATAATCTTACTGGGTTGTTTGGTTTCTGGACTATCCGCTCAGCTTAGCCAGGAAAAAAAGCCGTCGACCTTGATTTTCCATGTTTTTTATAACGATTTTAAGACTGCTCAGTTAATGAAAACCACTTCGTTAAAGATTGTACTTGACAAAGGGCTATGGAGTGAAATTGGCGATATGCAAATGGGGTTTGGTTTCAACTACCTGAAAGGAATCAGCAAGAAAATTGATGCGATTGCTGCGATTGATGGCAGTTCAACGGACTATCTTTTTAAGAATGGCAGCACAAATGGCAGCAGTAAATTTTTATTGGATGCCAATGCCGCACTGAATTTAAAACTGCTTACCGATAGTCATACACTTGTGCCATACTTTTCAATCGGAGCCGGTCTTTCATCCTATAAAGGCAAAACCGGGTTCTATATTCCTGCAGGAGCTGGGATACAGTTCAATTTATTTAAGGAGGCCTTTGTTCTTACCAATATTCAATACAGACATGCGTTAACTTCGACTGTAAATGACCATTTTTATTACTCTGTTGGCGTTGGCACCAATATCGGCAAAAAGAAAAAGACAATAGCGCTGCCAGAAGAAATAAAGGTGCCAGAACTAGTTATTGTACAAAATGAAATAAAATTAGCGGTGAAAAATCTTCGGGTGATGGTAACCGACGATCAAACAGGTTTCCCTTTATCTGCTGTTGAAGTAACTGTAAATGGCTCTGCCGGAAAATTTAATGGTCTATCGGATGCCAGCGGCGAGGTTAGTTTCAGTGCTGTTCAGGTTGCTGATTATATCGTTATTGGAGTACTTAATGGAATTACAACAAGCAATCAGAATCTTTCAAAAAATAGTTTTGATGTTTCAGATCAGGAAATCATTGTCAGTATTTCTCATCACGATCCGCGATTTACACTTGCAGGGAGGGTCAATAATAAAAGTACCCATAATCCTGAAAGCAATGTAATCTTAAGTGTTGTTAACACGACAAAAAACAGCATCATTAACCAACAAAACCAATTGAATGGCGGCACCTTTAGCATACCCTTAGAAGCTGCCAGCGATTTTACTATTTCAGGCAAAAAAGCGGGATATATTTCGAATATTGAAAAGGTCAGTACCAAAGGACTGAACAGAAACACGACACTGTACGTAAAATTAGAATTGGAGATTGAAGAAGCTGCTCCTGATAAGGTTATTGCCTTAACGAATATCTATTATGACAGTGGCAGCAGCAGGATCAGACCCGATGCCTCATCTGACCTAGGAAAATTAATAAAATTTTTATCGGATAACCCTGATTTTACCATCGAAATAGCTTCTCATTCTGACAGCCGGGGTAGCGATGCCAGCAACTTAGTTCTTAGTCAGGCTAGGGCGCAGGAAGTGGTTAATTACATGCAAAGAAACGGCATTAACAAAAACAGACTCATTCCGAAAGGTTATGGTGAAACAATGTTAATTAATGGCTGTGCTAACGGTGTAAATTGTAAGGATGCGCAACATGAACAAAACAGAAGAACTGAATTTAAAGTGATAAGCAATTAATTTTTAGTAACGCATGGATACCAAAAGTTTCGCAAGAGATGAAATAGGAGAGTTGACTACCTATTAGGGATTTTTATAACTATGATTTTCTTTTGCAGGTTAATTACATTTTGCACCAAACCATATAGCTTTCTGCATCGAATAGCTAGCCGCCTACGGATGCTCATGCTGTTAGTTACCAATATGCAGTTTACTGAAAAATTGAAGAGTTTGCGTCAAAAGCTTCTTTTCGTTCGTCTGCATCCCAATCCTTTTGGTTGTAAGCTGGCCCCTTGAAAACGTTTAAAACAATTACTTATAAGAGATAAACTGCTTTAATACGGCAATTGATGAAAATTTATGGCGGAGGCAAAAGCAAATTTTTATCATTCTTAACATTAAAGAAAAAGATTTTACTTATAAAAGTTCTTTTTCAAACGCATACGGTATAGAAATGCATGCCTACCGCAATTCCAAATTGAGTTTAAGGTACTAGAAGTATAAGTTTTCAGCCTAATTAGCTGAAATTCGAAATAAATATTTTTTTTTCGAAAATATAGTGATTAAACAAAAAATCCCTGCTCAAATTAATAAACAGGGGTTTTAATATGTTTTAAGCTTATTGCCTTGAGCTTTACACTTGAAATTACATCATGCCGCCCATACCGCCGCCGCCCATAGGTGGCATTGATGAAGCTGAACCAGCCTCTTCAGGCTCATCTGCTAACACACATTCGGTAGTTAATAACATGGCTGCAATAGATGCTGCATTTTCTAAGGCTACACGAGCAACTTTAGTTGGATCAATTACACCCGCACCAATTAAGTTTTCGTAAACATCTGTACGGGCATTGTATCCGTAATCTGCTTTACCTTGTTTTACATTATGAACAACAATTGAACCTTCGATTCCTGCGTTAGCACAGATTTGACGTAATGGCTCTTCGATTGCTCTTGTGATAATTTTGATACCAGTATTTTCATCTTCATTAGCGCCCTTAAGGTCTTTTAAAGATTCTACCGCTCTGATAAAAGCAACACCTCCACCTGCAACAATACCTTCTTCAACCGCTGCTCTGGTCGCATGTAATGCATCGTCAACTCTGTCTTTCTTCTCTTTCATCTCTACTTCTGTAGCAGCACCAACGTAAAGAACAGCAACACCGCCAGATAATTTAGCTAAACGTTCTTGTAATTTTTCTTTATCGTAATCTGAAGTGGTAGTATCTATCTGAGCTTTGATTTGATTAACCCTAGCTTTGATATCATCTGATTTACCAATTCCGTTAATGATGGTAGTATTATCCTTATCAATAGTGATTTTCTCACACTGACCTAGGTAAGATAACTCCGCATTTTCTAATTTATAACCTCTTTCTTCAGATATAACCGTTGCACCAGTTAAAATAGCAAGGTCTTCCAACATTGCTTTTCTTCTATCGCCAAAACCTGGAGCTTTAACAGCTGCAACTTTCAATGAGCCACGGATTTTATTTACTACCAAAGTAGCCAATGCTTCTCCGTCTAAATCTTCCGCAATGATTAAAAGTGGCTTACCAGTTTGTACTTGTTTTTCTAATACTGGCAACAACTCTTTCATGTTGCTGATTTTTTTGTCGTAGATTAAAATGTAAGGACTTTCTAATTCAACCTCCATTTTATCAGCGTTAGTCACGAAGTAAGGAGATAAATAACCTCGGTCAAACTGCATACCTTCTACCGTTTTCACTTCAGTTTCAGTTCCTTTTGCTTCTTCAACAGTAATTACACCGTCTTTACCTACTTTAGCCATCGCCTCGGCAATTAAAGAACCAATTACATCATCGTTGTTAGCTGAGATAGATGCAACTTGTTTGATCATGTTGTTATCATCTCCTACTTTTTTAGACTGCGCTTTTAAGTTGGCAACAACTGCTGCAACAGCTTTATCAATACCTCTTTTCAAATCCATTGGATTTGCACCTGATGCTACGTTTTTAATACCCGCTGTTACGATAGCCTGAGCTAATACCGTTGCAGTAGTTGTCCCATCACCAGCAATATCAGCAGTTTTTGAAGCTACTTCTTTTACCATTTGTGCACCCATATTTTCTAAAGAATCTGATAATTCGATTTCTTTAGCTACAGTAACACCATCTTTAGTAATAATTGGAGAACCAAATTTCTTATCGATAATTACGTTTCTTCCTTTTGGACCTAAAGTTACTTTAACCGCATTGGCTAAAATATCTACGCCGCGTTTCAGTGCATCGCGAGCTTCTACATTATATTTAACTTGTTTTGCCATTTTTATTTTAGATATGAGATTTGAGTATTAAGTATTGAGACTTATAAATCGCAATAAATATGCTCAAACAAATTTTAAATTAATTGATTTTTTAAATGAGAGATGAAGTAGATTTCTCAATACTCCCATCTCAATACACAATACTTAAAGAACTGCGTATATATCAGATTCTTTCATAATTAAGTACTCTTTTCCTTCGTAAGTAATTTCAGTACCAGAATATTTACCATATATCACTTGGTCACCAACTTTAACAGTCATTGGCTCATCTACTTTACCATTCCCAACAGCTACAACAATACCATTTTGAGGTTTTTCTTTAGCAGTATCTGGAATGTAGATACCTGAGGCGGTTTTTTCTTCTGCAGCAGCAGCTTCTACCACTACTCTATCTGCGATAGGTTTAATGTTCAATGCCATAATTTTATTCTAAATTTTATAAGTTTATTTTTACTTTATTTAATCAGACACAGAACATGCCAAAAGCAAATTTTGCCAAATTTTCACCGTAAAAGTCAGAACTGCTAATTCTATGTGAATTCGAAATGTCAGCTTGTCAGTTAGTTAATATCGACAAATCTCAAAAGACTAGTTTAGGCGTTATTTAAAGTTCGGACTGTTCGCTCATACTTCACAAAGCCTTAACCACAGGACAAGTATAACTGCCTATTATTCGAGCAAGTACTTTTATCTCTACCGATAGCTACCAAAACAAAAAAAGCCCGCAAATTAATTGCAGACTTTCCAAAATATGTTGTTAAACACTATTTCTTAGTCGAATCTGAACTTCCTGCTTTTGGGAAAGAAGGAATAGACGAAGGAGCCGCGGTTTTATCAATTTGCTCTTGAATCTTAGAATCTGTTTTAACAGCAGCGCCAGTTTTAGGAGCACTAATGTTTACTAAAACAGCAATCACCATAATAGTGATTGCCAATCCCCAAGTTCCTTTTTCTAAAATATCTCCGGTTCGTTGGACACCCATAATATTGTTTGATGAAGAAAATCCTGAAGACAAACCTCCACCTTTAGGGTTTTGGATTAAAATCACTAATACTAATATTATACATACTAAAATTCCTAAAATCACTAAAAACGTAACCATATATTCTAATCCTAATTAACTTTTAATTCTAAATATTTTATTTGGCTGGCAAAGTAAGCGCTTTTTTCTGGAAATTTCAAACTTAATTTTTTGTAAACATCTAAGGCTTTGTGGTAAAGCATTTGTTCTACATAAATTTTCGCTAAAGTTTCGGAAACCACTTCATTGCTATCCTCTGAGCTTTTCTTTGCTTTATTCTCTGTATCTATTTTATTTGGCGCCAGTGGTCTTATCTGAGGTTCTTCTTTTATAAACTTCTCGATAATTTGAAAATCTTTTCGCATAAACTCGAATGGAACCGTTGGAGTTCTACTGCCATTTCCAGTAAATTCTTCAACACCTCTTAAATGGAAAATATTTTCAGCAATCTGATGATTCAAATCATCCTTCTCTTGTTTCTTAATCTCCTGTTGTGTATCTAATTTAACGGATGAAGACTTGGCTTTTAAATATGGCTGATGAGACTCTGCATATTCCTTACGAGTTTTATTTAACCACCATAAGAAAGTATAAGGCATAGAATCATCATTATAGGCAGTAACCTCTTCCTTTTGCTCTTCAATATTTTTTGATTCGTCTTTATCTACAAAAGTTAAAAAATCAGAATGAACAGGACTTTCAAAAACTAATTCCTCTGCTGGTTCTTCAGTTTTTTTCGCTATTTCAATTGGCTTTTCTTCCTCTGAAACTTCTTCTTCACTAAATACTCCAGTTTCCACCTTGTTCAAGACTGGTTCTTCTTCTATCTCTTCGTCTTGTTTAGCCTCAATTTTCTCTACTGAATCTTCTTTTAATATAGATTCTGACTCTATTGATTCTTCTTCAGAAACTTCTTCTTCATTAGACACTTCATCATTTACTATCTCTTCTATAGCGTCTTCCTCCTCTTGCTCCTCTATTTGTTCTATCGTTTGCTTCTCAGTATATTTCTCTTCACTCGAGGCTTCATTTTCTACATCCTGCAAAGTCTGTTCTTCAACTTCTTCAATTGTACTATGATTAGTTTCAGCTAGAGAATCTTCAGAGATAGATTCTATATTTTCTACTTTAATTTCATCTTCTGTAAATGTTTCATTCTCACTATCTTCAGTTTTAGAATGATCTTCTTCAGAATTGGTTTCTTCTCTTATCTCTTCTTGTTGGATTTCCGCTTCTGAAGTTACTTCAGTTTGCTCATTTAAAGGTTCTGTTTCAGATTCTTCTGTTGCTTCTGACTCCTTATCAATAACTTCTAATTTTTGCTCTTCCGCTAATTGCTCTTCCGCTTCTTCAGGAATTGGTTCCTTTACAATATCCTCGCTTGAATTATCCTGAACTTGTACCTCGTTTTCTATTACTTCTTTAGCTTCAATTTCTAAATCCTGATTTTCTTCTTCGATAGGTTTTTCTTTCTGAAATTCAGAACCTAAAATCTCATTCAGATCAATTCCGAACGTATTTGTGATTTTTTCTTCTTTAACTTCCTCGGGCTGTTTTTTCGCTTTTTCTTCACGCCATTCTGAACCCAAAATCTCATCTAAATTAATCCCGAAAGCATTATTTGATTCAAATAAACCATTGTCAGGTTCGTCTTTCGAATGTTTATGCGTTTCTAAATCGGCCACAAATAATTCTGGCTGATGAATAAAATCGTAAAGAATAGATCTGGAAGCGTTGGAAGCAGATGCTTCCTGCAGTAAAGAATGATATCGATTTGTACTTTCAGCAGATTTTAGCGCAAGCATTTTGATGCTTTGGCAATACGGGAATTCTTGAATTAATAGTTCAAGCGACTCTAAATCCTTATTGTTTATTGCTTTTGGATGAGAGTGAAATTCCAGAAATTTTGAATGCGCCGATTTATCTGAGCTCAATGTTATTTTCTTTTTAAACCTTGTGAAGGTAGTAAAACCCTACCAATTGGCAAAAGCCTTGTTGTAAATATCCTCGGTTAATTGATCATTCACTTGTTTTACCAAATTTTGTTCTTGACTTGCAAAAGAACCTTTTGTTTGGTCAAAATCCACATAACGTGTGAAAGCTTGGTCAAAACTTTTGGCTTCTTCTCCTTTTAACCTATTTATATATTTTACCTGAACGGTTATTGTCAATCGGGTTAAACCCGCAGTTACTTTTTGATTACCTTGGATTGCCACAGGCTGAATATTATAGTCAGTTATTCTACCCTCGAAATTTGCTTCTCCTTCGGTCCTTACAAAACTCAAACTGGTTTGAGAACGAATACGAGCTTTCAATGCTTCTGTAAAAGATTGGCTCAAATTCGGGTTTACTAAGGCTGCTGTATTCTCAAATATTGGGACTGAAACCGTTTTGAGTGCCCCAATAGATCCTCCAGTAAAAGAATAAACGCCACAGCCACTAGTAAGAGTGATAAATGGCACTATCAAAAGCATAAAAACTCTTCTTTTCATGGTTTAGTTTAAGTTTAATTCTTTAATTTTTCGATACAAAGTACGTTCAGAAATTCCTAATTCTTCTGATGCTGCTTTCCGTTTTCCCTTATGCTTTTTTAATGCTTTTTTAATCATATCCGCTTCTTTATCTATTAAAGACAAAGATTCTTCAACTTCCTCTGCATCATGGGTAATGTGATAATCATCTTGCTGACGATTCATATTTACCGGCTGCTGTATAGTCAAAGTAGACTCATTTATAGGCATCTCAATATCCTTATACAAAGAGTTAATCACCTGCGGATTATTATCAGCATAATTAGAAACGTTATCTCCATTCTGAATGATATCAACGACTAATTTTTTCAACTCCACCATATCCTTCTTCATATCAAAAAGAACTTTGTAAAGAATGTCTCTTTCAGAAAAATCTTCTTTCCCTTGCTGATTTAACCGCATAGGCAAGTTACTGGTTTGATCTGTTGGAATGTAGGATAATAATGTTTGAGCAGTGATGTGACGCTCTCTTTCTAAAACGGCGATTTGCTCGGCAATATTTTTTAATTGACGAACATTTCCTGGCCAGTTATAATTTGTTAAAACCTGTACAGCACCATCATCTAAAGTCACATTCGGAGAGCGATATTTATCGGAAAAATCAGCTATGAATTTTCTGAAAATTAAATGAATATCTTCTTTACGATCTCTTAATGGTGGTATTTTTAAGGGAACAGTATTTAAACGATAATATAAATCTTCTCTAAATTTTCCGGCTTGAACTGCCTGAAACATATCAACGTTTGTGGCGGCAACCACTCGAGCATCTGTCTTTTGAACTTTGGAAGAACCTACTCTAATATATTCCCCAGTTTCTAAGACACGTAATAACCTGGCTTGGGTTCCTAATGGTAACTCTCCAACTTCATCTAAAAATATAGTTCCACCATTCACCACTTCAAAGTAACCTTTACGAGCTTCGTGTGCTCCTGTAAAAGAACCTTTCTCATGACCAAATAATTCAGAATCTATGGTCCCTTCTGGAATTGCGCCACAGTTAACCGCGATAAACGGACCATGTTTACGGGCGCTTAATTGGTGGATAATGTGCGAAAAAACTTCCTTTCCAGACCCACTCTCTCCAGTAATCATCACTGTGATATCTGTAGGTGCCACTTGTCTAGCAATATCTATCGCCCGCGTTAACAAAGGAGAACTTCCGATGATGCCAAAGCGTTGTTTAATGTTTTGTAAATCCATTTTTAAAGATGTGAGTATTGAGATTTGAGATTTGAGACCTTAAAAGTCTAATATCACCTATCTCAAATCTATTCTATTATACTTCCTATTAAAGTTGCGGTTGTGGTTTTTTCAACCAATACTTTCACATAATCACCAGGCTGGTATCCTTTAACAACTGGGAAAATTACCATATGGTTGTGATCGCTTCTTCCGCAATAATCTGTTTTTGATTTTTTTGAAAACCCTTCAATTAGTACTTCCTCGATTTTTCCCACTCTTATCTGAGCTCTGTACCGACTATGTATTTGCTGTAAGGCTATGATTTCTTCTAATCTTTTTTGCTTCAACCCTGGAGAAACATCATCGGTAAATTTTTTAGCCGCTGGCGTTCCCGGTCTTTCTGAATAGGAATACATGTAAGCAAACTCATATTTCACCAACTCCATCATACTCAAAGTTTCTTGATGATCTTCATCAGTCTCTGTACAGAAACCAGAGATGATATCTGTAGAAATCCCACATTCTGGTATGATTCTTCTAATCGCATCTATCCTATTCAAATACCATTCTCGGGTATATGTACGATTCATTAAACCTAAAACTCTCGAATTTCCTGATTGTACAGGTAAATGAATATAATTACAGATGTTCTTATATTTCGCAATGGTTTCTATTACTTCGTGTGTAATATCTTTTGGATGAGAAGTTGAAAAACGCACCCGCATGGTTGGACTTACCAAAGCCACCATTTCTAGTAAGTGAGCAAAATTCACTTTTTCCTTTCCATCTTCCGAAGTCCACTTGTAAGAATCTACATTTTGTCCTAATAGCGTTACTTCTTTGTAACCATCATTTAACAAGTCTGTTACTTCTTTTACAATAGAGTGTGCATCACGACTACGTTCACGCCCTCTTGTAAAAGGCACTACGCAAAAAGAACACATGTTATCGCAACCACGCATAATGGATACAAAAGCAGAAATACCGTTTGAGTTTAACCTTACTGGACTTAAATCCGCATAGGTTTCTTCGCGGGAAAGCAAAACGTTGATTGCTTTTTGTCCGCCGTTTACTTGTTTAATCAAATTAGGTAAATCGCGGTAAGCATCCGGCCCAACCACTACATCAACCAATTGTTCTTCTTCTAAAAATTTAGACTTTAAACGTTCGGCCATGCAACCTAAAACACCAATTACTAAACCTTTATTTGTTTTTTTTATGGCTTTAAATTGCTTCAATCTATTTCTAACCCTAGTTTCAGCATTTTCGCGGATAGAGCAGGTATTGATAAAAATCACATCGGCTTCATTATAGTCTGGCGTGGTTGAAAAACCATCCTCGCTTAAAATTGATGCTACAATTTCACTATCCGAAAAATTCATGGCACAACCATAACTTTCTATATAAAGCTTCCGTTGATTTTTTTCGACTGTTTTGTTTTCTAAAATTAAAGCTTCACCTTGCCTGGTCTCATCGTGTTGTTTAGAAGCTAAATCTAATTCTATCATGCGCATTTATTTGGATTGCAAAATTATAAAAGATTATGTGAAAATGACAGTTTGTCAGCTTATAAATTTAGGATGATGATTTTGGGATGATGAAGATTAGTTTATAGTGTTGAATTTTATTCCTCGATATTTGTTCCTAAAGAAAGGAATCTTGTAAAAGAATAGCCTGTGAGTAAATAAACAATGAATTGCAGAAAAGATTAATAAAATAAACTGAAATCTTATTCTTCGTTCTGTGTCTTTTCAGAACGAAAATCTTACAAATTTAATGTTTTGTGAGAACACAGACGATGATAAACCTAAATTAAAATGGGTTAAAACCCGATGGTACTGAAAAAGCCTTTCTGCGGTGGGTAGACTTTTTACTGCTTTTTAAAAAATAGAGAACATCAACAAAAAGATTGCAAGGGATAGCTATACTATCGGAATAAACGAAGGCTAACCTTTGCTTTTCATATAAAAATCTTAAAAGCAGTAATTTATTTTCTGCTCCATTTTAAGAATCGTATTTTTGACGCGAACTGATTAAACAAAAAATGAGTAAATCGAATAGAAAACAAGACGCCTTGGATTATCATTCTCAAGGGCGCCCAGGGAAGATTCAGGTAATACCTACTAAACCAACAAACTCGCAAAGAGATCTTGCTTTAGCTTATTCACCCGGTGTTGCCGAACCTTGTTTAAGAATAGCCGAAAACAAAGATGATGTTTATAAATATACCGCTAAAGGTAATTTAGTAGCTGTAATTAGCAATGGAACTGCTGTTTTAGGATTGGGCGATATTGGCCCCGAGGCTGGGAAACCAGTAATGGAAGGCAAAGGATTATTATTTAAAATTTTTGCAGATATAGATGTTTTCGACTTAGAATTAGACACTAAAAATGTTGACGATTTTGTAAAAATTGTTAAAGCTTTAGAGCCCACTTTTGGGGGTGTAAACTTAGAGGATATTGCTGCTCCAGAATGTTTCGAAATTGAACGACGTTTAAAAGCCGAGATGAAAATTCCAGTGATGCATGATGATCAACATGGAACAGCAATTATTTCGGCCGCAGCTTTATTAAATGCTTGTGAGCTGCAAAAAAAGAAACTTGATAAAGTTAAAATAGTGGTTAATGGGGCAGGTGCCGCCGCAATTTCTTGTACCCGTTTATATGTTTCTTTAGGTGCTTTAAAAGAGAATATTGTGATGTTGGATAGAAGTGGTGTCATTAGAGCAGATCGTAAAAACCTAGATGGAACAAAACTAGAATTTGCTACTAAAAGAGATATCCATACTTTGGCAGATGCTATGAAAGATGCAGATGTTTTCATCGGGCTTTCATCAGCAGATGTTTTAAGTGCTGAAGCTTTGAAAACCATGGCGAAAAATCCAATCGTTTTTGCAATGGCAAATCCAAACCCCGAGATTGCTTATGAAATAGCCGTAAAAACACGAAAGGATATTATTATGGCTACAGGCCGTTCTGATTATCCAAATCAAGTAAATAATGTTTTAGGTTTCCCTTATATTTTTAGAGGTGCATTGGATGTTAGGTCTACAGCTATAAATGAGGAAATGAAAATAGCAGCCGTAAGAGCAATTGCAGCTTTGGCTAAAGAGCCTGTTCCGGAAGCTGTTAACCTAGCTTATAATGCAAAAAATTTAAAATATGGCAAGGATTATATCATTCCGAAGCCTATTGATTTTAGATTGATTACTACAGTTTCTCCAGCTGTTGCCAGAGCAGCAATGGATTCTGGCGTGGCAAGACACCCAATTCCCGATTGGGAAGCTTATAATACCGAATTAAAAAAACGTCTTGGAATGGATGATGCCATTTTAAGAGCTATTACTAATAAAGCAAAGGCAGCACCAAAAAGAGTGGTTTTTGCTGAGGCTGATAATTATAAAATTTTAAAGGCAGCACAAATTGTGCATGATGAAGGTATTGCTATTCCAATATTGCTAGGGAATAAAAAAGTGATTCATCACATCATTAAAGAAAATGAATTAGAACTAGATGGCATCACCATTATTGACCCTGCTGAAGAAAAGGAAATGAGCGAAAAGTTTGCTCAAAACCTTTACGAAAAGCGTCAAAGAAGAGGGTTTACTTTATACGAAGCCAGAAAAAACATGAGAGATCGTAACTATTTTGGTGCCTCAATGGTTGAGTTTGGCGAAGCGGATGCTTTAATCTCTGGTTTAACTAAAAATTATGCTTCTACTGTAAAACCAGCTTTACAAATTATTGGTACCGAGCCTGGTGTTAACAGGGTGGCGGGTATGTATATGATGCTAACTAAAAAAGGACCTATTTTCTTTGCAGATACGACCATTAATGTGAATCCAAATGTGGAGGAGTTGGTTGACGTTACCTTATTGGTTAATAAATCTGTGAAACAATTTAATATTAAACCAAGGATTGCGATTTTATCTTATTCTAACTTTGGTTCTAACGAAGGAGAAATTCCACAAAAGACCAGAGAAACTGTCAAATTCTTACATCAAAATCATCCTGATATTATAGTAGACGGAGAAATGCAGGCCAATTTCGCTTTAAACCCATCTTTATTAGCTGATAATTTTCCATTTTCAAAATTAAAAGACGGGCCAGCTAATACTTTGGTTTTTCCTAACTTAGACTCTGGGAATATTGCTTACAAATTATTGCAAGAACTAGGTGGCGCTGAAGCAGTAGGTCCTATTTTATTAGGGATGAACAAACCAGTCCATGTATTGCAATTAGGAAGCTCGGTTAGAGAAATTGTAAACATGATTACTATTGCAGTGGTTGATGTACAAACAAAAGAAAATGTTACCTTGGAGAGAAAAGGTGGCTTGCTATCTAAAGTAAGAAGAACAAAAACTAACGTTTAATATGTACGCATATATAGATGGTAAATTAACCTTCAAATGTCCCGCATATGTGGTGATAGAAACTGGAGGGATTGGTTACCATATTCACATTTCATTAAACACTTACAGCGCTCTTAAAGATCTAGAGCGTTGTAAGTTATATGCCTTTTTGGTAGTGAAGGAAGACGCTCATACATTATTTGGTTTTGCAGATGAAGGTGAAAAGCGACTTTTTATTCATTTGATTTCTGTAAATGGCATAGGTCCTAATACTGCAAGGATGATGTTGTCCTCCATTTCTCCTTCAGAAATACAAGAGGCCATTGTAAAAGGTGATGTTCCACAAATCCAAAGAATTAAAGGAATAGGACCTAAATCGGCCCAAAGATTAATCATAGAACTTCAGGATAAATTGAAAAAAGATGGACCGGGGACGTTAATATCTGCTCCTTTAAATAATAGTTCTAAAGATGAGGCGTTAAGCGCTTTGGTCATGTTAGGCTTTGCCAAAAGCGTAGCTGATAAAGCTGTTGAGGCTGCTGTAAGAAAATCCGTTGAACCTTTAAGTGTAGAAGAAATCATTAAAATTGCTCTTAAAAGCTTATAATTACAACCTTAACTAAAAACGCTTGAAAATTAAACTTACTCGTCTTTCTTATGGATTGTATGTGTTTTTTAATTTGCTATTATTTAGCATCACTGCGTTTGCTCAAACTGTTAAAAAAGATTCTTTAAAACTTAAATATCCAGTTAAAGACAGCTATACCACTCCTATTTTTAGTAATAACAGCTTATTTTTAGGTAATCCACAAAACGTAAAAACTACAGTTGAGTATGATCCTATCACCAAAAAATATATCGTTAAGGAAACTGTAAATGGCAAATTAATCAAACCTCCACAGTACCTTACTTTTAAGGAGTATCAGTCTTTAGAAGAAAAAAATATTATCAATTCTTATTGGAAAACAGTGGTTGCAACTGGCGGTGAAAAACCTAAAGAAGGTTTTATTCCGGATGTTAAAATTAATAGTAAAACTTTTGAAAAGATTTTTGGAGGGAATACCATCAATATTCAACCACGTGGTTCTGCTGATTTAACTTTTTCTGGTAGGATAAATCGAAATGAAAACCCACTATTTAACGAACGTCAGCGTAAACAAGGTAATTTCGATTTCAATCAAAGAATACAAATGAATGTGATTGGTAATATCGGCGATAAGCTAAAAATTACGACAAATTACAATACTGAAGCCCAATTCGATTTTGAAAATCAGGTGAAGTTAGAATACACCGGAAGGAAAGACGAAATTATCAGAAAAATTGAGGCTGGTATGGTCAGTTTCCCATTAAATACTACTTTAATTAGTGGAAGTCAAGCACTTTTTGGTTTAAAAACACAACTACAATTTGGCAGGTTAGGAGTAACAAGTATTTATTCTCAGCAGAAATCTCAATCCAAAGAAATTAACATCAGCAATGGCGCTCAGCAAAATCAATTCAGAATTACAACTGATGGTTATGAAGCAAATAAACACTATTTCTTAGCGCAATATTTTAGAGCTAATTACAATAAAGCGATGGCAAACTTACCCATCATTACCTCTAATATTAACATTACAAAAATTGAAGTTTGGGTAACAAACAGAAGCAATAGCACTACAGATTCTAGAGATATTTTAGCCTTTTTAGATTTAGGAGAAAATAAGCCTTACAACAATAGTCAATTTCAGGGCGGCACAGGATTCTCTGTGCTGCCAGGAGGGTTTAATGGTCCTGGATTCCCTCAACAATCCAATAATTTATTACAAAACATACCTCCCGGAGCCCGTTTAACCAATTCGAATGATATTGACACCTATTTTTCGAATACTGGCAAAACCGACAACTATAACAAACTTACCTACGCCAGAAAATTAACCGAAAAGGAGTTTATACTTCATCCTCAATTAGGTTACATCTCTTTAAATAATGCACTAAATGCAGATGAAGTTTTAGCTGTTGCTTACCGCTATACGGTAAACGGTACAGAATATCAAGTGGGCGAATTTTCTACTGATTTAAATGTAACACCAGACAATCCGCAGGTTCTTTATACCAAGTTATTAAAAAATGAAACTATTAAAACCAATCTTCCACTTTGGAATTTAATGATGAAAAACATCTATTCTTTAGGTGCTTATCAAATTAGTCCTCAAGATTTTAATTTGAATATTTTTAGGATAGATGATAAATCGGGCGTTGAAAAACCATTGATTACCGAAGGACAAAACACACAAGGAAAATTATGGATTCAGGTGACCAATCTTGATCGTTTAAACCAACAAAATGCCAAGCAACCTGATGGAAAATTTGATTTCTTAGACGGAATTACCATTGATGCGCAAAATGGGAAAATTATATTCCCAACCATAGAACCTTTTGGTAAAGATTTAGCTTCGCAATTTATTCCAGGGTCTGAGCAAGGGTTGATTAACAAATATGTTTATCAACCGTTATATGATTCTACAAAAACAGTTGCTCAACAATTTTTTCCGGGTTTAAATCGCTATATAATTAAAGGAACTTATCAATCTCAGGTAAGTTCAGAGTTTCAATTAAATGCCATTAATGTTCCAGAAGGATCTGTGGTAGTAACTGCCGGAACTCTAAAACTACAGGAGGGTGTTGATTTCACAGTTGATTATAACATTGGGCGAGTGAAAATTTTGAACGAAGCATTATTAAACTCTGGACAACCCATTAAAATTCAACTAGAAAGTAATGAGCTTTTTGGCATTCAGCAAAAATCATTATTTGGAACAAGATTAGATTATCGAGTAAGTGATAATTTAAATTTAGGTGCCACTTTAATGAATCTAAAAGAAACTCCACTTACACAAAAGGTGAATTTTGGAGAAGAGTCTATCTCTAATACCATTTATGGTTTTGATTTAAATTACACCAAAGACAGTCGTTTTTTAACAAAATTAGTAGATAAAATACCCTTCATTTCTACCAAAGAAATCTCTTCTATTAATTTTACGGGTGAATTTGCAAGCTTTAACCCAGGGCATCCAAAAGCATTAGATTTTGCCGGGAGTAATGGAGGAACCAGTTACATTGACGATTTTGAAGGCGCAAGATCTATTATCGATTTAAAAAGTGCTAACGTTTGGCAAATTTCAGGTACACCACAATTATTTCCAGAGTCTCAATACACTAATGATTTATCCTACGGATTTAACAGGGCTAAATTATCCTTCTTTAATATCGACCCTATTTTTTACAGTCGAACAAGCAATTTTACACCTCCCAATATACAAAATAACAAGGCAGAACTTTCTAAACCTTATGTCAGAGAAGTGTTAGAGACTGAGGTTTTCCCTTATAAACAATCAGCAACTGGAACACTTTTAACATTGCCTACTTTAAACGTTGCCTATTATCCAACATTAAGGGGACCTTATAATTTTACTGCTACTGGCGTTAATCCTGATGGGACATTAAACAATCCAAAAAACCGATGGGGCGGAATGTTTAGAAAGATTGAGACCAATGATTTTGAAGCTCTAAATATCGAATTTATAGAATTCTGGATAATGGATCCTTTCATCGATAAACAAAATTCAGTAGGCGGCGATTTATACTTTAACATTGGTAATATCTCGGAAGATATTTTAAAAGATGGTAGAAAAAGCTTAGAAAATGGCTTACCAGTTGACGGAGATCCCACAAAAACAGATGAAACCGTGTGGGGGAAAGTTCCTAAACTTCAACCCGTTGTGCAAGCTTTTGACAACGACCCCAATGCCAGAAAAGTGCAAGATGTTGGTTTAGATGGTTTAGATGATGCTGGTGAATTAAAAAAGTATCAAACCATAGTTAATCAGGTAACTTCAATATTAGGTCCTCAAGCAGCCGCTTCTTTCAAAAATGACCCTTCCTCTGACGATTACGTTTATTACCGTGGCCCTCAGTTGGATCAAATAAATGCAGGAATTTTAAAAAGATACGAGAATTATAACGGTACAGAAGGAAACTCAAAAACTACACAGCAATCAAATAATGCGATTGGAATTGACAATTCGGCGTCTACTTCTTATCCTGATGGAGAAGATATCAATCGGGATAACAACTCCACAAAAGCCGATGAGTATTTTCAATATAAAGTAAGCTTACGTCCTCAAGATATGATTGTTGGGAAAGGCTTTATTACAGATAAGGTAACGTCCAACGTTACTTTAGTTAATGGAAATAAAACATCCGTAAACTGGTATCAGTTTAAAGTTCCTATTGCACAATACACCAATAAAGTGGGTAACATTCAAGATTTTAAATCGATCCGCTTTATGCGCTTATTTTTAACTGATTTTGCGGACACCACCGTTCTAAGATTTGCTCGCTTACAACTGGTAAGAGGCGAATGGAGAAGATTTAATGCTGAAAATAATCCGGCAAAAGCCCTAACAGATCCTTCTTTAAATAATCCTGGATTAGATAACTCTATCTTAGATGTAACCACCGTTTCGTTGGAAGAAAATGGCACCAGAACTCCAATTCCTTACGTGGTTCCGCCAGGTATTCAACGCCAAAAAGACTATTCGAACTTTAGAGGAGACACCAAACAAAATGAGCAGTCTTTATCTGTTGACATAAAAAATTTGAGAGATGGCTATGCAAGGGCCGCCTATAAAACCACATTAAATGATGTACGTTCTTATAAGCGTTTAAAAATGTTTGTACATGCTGAAGGTGATTTTCTGAAAGATAAAGATATCACTGCCTTTATCAGGTTAGGAACAGATTATCAGGATAATTTCTATGAGTATGAAATTCCTACAAAAATAACTGCTCCCGGATCAAAAGATCCTGCTGTTATCTGGCCAGAAGAAAACAATATTGATATTCAATTCAGCCTATTTCAAAAAGCTAAAGTAGCCAGAAATACGGCCATGTTAAATGGACAGCCTTGGCCTATTAATCTCCCATATTCAATTTCTGATGGAAAAAATACCATCACCATAAAAGGTCAGCCCGATTTAAGTAAAATCAGAATTTTAATGCTGGGTGCCAGAAATCCTTTAAAAACCAACGGTTCTACGGATGACGGTTTGGACAAAAGTGTTACTTTATGGTTTAACGAATTACGTTTAACAGATTTTGATGAAAGTGGCGGTTGGGCAGCAACAGCAAGATTAAATGCAAAACTTGCTGATTTTGGAGATGTTACTGTTTCTGCAAATAAAAGCACTATAGGTTTTGGATCTTTAGATAAACGAGTAAGCGAACTAAACCGTTCGGATGATCGATTTTTTGATGTCTCCTCCAGCTTTGAGCTTGGAAAATTCTTCCCTCAAAAATCAGGTTTAAAAATCCCGATGTACATTAACTATTCTAGCCAGTTAAGTACTCCGCAATACGATCCAAAAAATCTAGATATTAAGCTTAAAAATGTATTAGATCAGGTTTCGAATTCGGTAAGAGATTCTATTTTGAATTATGCACAGGATTTCACCCAAAGGCGAAGCATCAACTTTACCAATGTTCGTAAGATTAAAACTGATCCTAATATAAAAAATCATCTGTGGGATATCGAAAATTGGAATTTGACTTATGCTTATACAGAATATGGACATCATGATTTTATCAATCAAAACGCGGTTCAAAAAACTTATCGTGGTGCTTTAGGCTATAATTATAACAATCCTGCAAAGTTTATTACTCCATTTGATAAGCTCATCAAATCAAAATCATTAGGATTAATTAAAGATTTTAATTTTAGTTTATTACCATCGGTGTTAAATTTCAGAATTGAACTTAATCGTTTATACTCTGAAAATACTTTACGTGATAATGATCCAAATAATTTCATCCCGATAAGGACCACATTCAACAAAAACTTCCAAATCAATCGTTTATACGGCATCAGTTGGGATTTAACAAAATCGTTAAAATTAGATTTTAACGCCACAAATCTTTCTGTTGTAGATGAACCCCAAGGAAGAATTACTGGTTTAAAAAGAGACACCTTGTGGGAAAATCTAAAAAAACTGGGCCGAACCACAAATTATAATCATACCGTGAGTTTGTCTTATTCGGTCCCAATCAATAAAATACCAGGTTTAGATTTTATCAATTTAATTACGCGTTACCAAACTCAGTTTAACTGGATGACTGAACCGTTGATCAGTTTAAATAGTCCTGAAATTAATTTTGGCAATACCATTCAAAACTCCAGAACTATTCAGCTAAATCCAACCTTAAATATGAATTTACTCTATAATAAATTCGGATTATATCGAAAGCTTAACGACCCAAATTATGAGGGTAGCGGTGTGAGTAAATTTTTCTTGAATTTATTAACGAGTGTAAAAAACCTAAGTGGCTCTTACATCAGAAACGATGGTACATTCTTGCCTGGTTATTTACCAAAAACTGATGCCTTTGGGTACGATTTTAAAGCAAACGCTCCTGGTGTTGGCTTCATTTTAGGCTCACAACAAGATATCAGAGGCAGAGCTTTATCAAATGGTTGGTTAACACAAGACACGCTGCAAAATCAGCTTTATTTAACAAATCTTAATCAAAAGCTAAATTTACGTGGGACAATAGAGCCTTTTAAAGATTTTAGAATTGAGTTAACAGCTTTTAAAGATGACAGTAAGACTTATTCGACCAATTTTAGATATTCAAATGCGACAAGTAATTTCCAAAGTTTAAGCCCAATTACTTCTGGAAATTACAGTATTTCTATTATTTCTTTGGGTAGCGCTTTTAGAGATAAAGGAAATGCTAAAGCCTCTCAAGTTTTTAATCAGTTTATAGCAAATCGTTCTTTGGTTTCTCAAAGATTAGGTCGTGATAATCCAAACTCAGCTGGTATAATTGGTGAATTTGCCGATGGGTATGGTAAAAATGCCCAAGATGTGGTAATTCCCGCATTTTTAGCTGCTTATCAAAACAAAGGTGCTGATAAAGTAAGCTTGAATAAATTTCCTAAAATCCCAGTTCCAAACTGGCGAATTACTTATAATGGTTTAGCAAAGCTTGATGCCTTAAGTAAAATATTCTCGTCTTTTGATTTAACACATAGTTATAGTTCAACTTATAATGTCAATGGTTTTAACTCTTTGATTCGTTATTCGCAAATCAACGGAGCAGTAAACGTGAGGGATGCCGACAGTAACTTCTTACCCTTTTATCAATTCTCGCAAATCACTTTATTCGAACAATTCGTCCCACTTTTAGGTATTGATATGCGCATGAAGAATAATATGACTGCTAATGTTGAATATCGTAAATCACGTTCCTTAAGTTTGGGATTGTCCAATAGCCAATTAGCTTCGCAAAAAGATCAAGCCTTTGTTATTGGTTTTGGTTACCGCACCTCAGATTTCAGATTTCCGTTTGGTTTATTCAGGAACTTTAACCTTAAAAATGATTTAAATTTTAAACTAGATGTAGCCATTAGAGATAATAAAACTGTGATTTACAGAGCTGATGTAAATGATCCAGAGATTTCTGCAGGTTCTAAAAATATTACTTTTAGGCCGAGTATAGATTATGTGATTAATCAAAGATTTAACCTCCGTTTATTTTACGATTCGAACGTAACTAAGCCTTATACTTCACAAACTTTTGTAACTGCCTTTACTAACTTTGGCGTTAATTTGAGATTTACAATTCAGTAAAAGAATTTCAACCAAATTTTTACAACCTTTTTAAGGTATTTGAAATTTAGATAGTTAGCTTTATCAAAAGTCAAATTATTTTAAAATGAGAAAGTTAGCCTTATTCTTCATTCCTGCAGTTGCGATATTAGCGAGCTGCAATAGTAAAACAACAAACACTTCAGACCATATGATTGCTCCGGCAGACACTATTAACAACATACCTTACCCACAAACTACAAAAGGTGATGTGGTAGATGATTATTTTGGAACCAAAGTTCCTGATCCTTACCGTTGGTTAGAAAATGATACCTCCGCAGAAACCAAGACTTGGGTAATTGCAGAGAATAAAGTAACTGATAATTACTTCTCACAAATTCCTTATCAGGATGCCATTAAAAAAAGATTAGAAGTTTTATGGAATTACGAAAAATTCTCAGCACCCTTTAAAGAAGGCAAATACACCTATTTCTATAAGAATGATGGTTTACAAAATCAAGCAGTTTTATATCGCCAAATTGACGAAGGTGCGCCAGAAGTTTTTTTAGATCCCAATCAATTTTCCGCAGACGCTACTACTTCATTAGCAGGAATTGATTTCTCCAAAGACGGAAGTTTAGCAGCTTATCAAATCTCAGAAGGTGGATCTGATTGGCGTAAAGTCATCGTTTTAAAAACATCAGATAAAACCGTAGTGGGAGACACTTTAGCAGATATAAAATTCTCGGGAATTGCATGGAAAGGGACTGAAGGTTTTTATTACAGCAGTTATGATAAACCCACTGATGGTTCACAATTATCAGGCTTAACCCAATATCATAAACTATATTTCCATAAGTTGGATACACCCCAAAATACTGACCAACTAATCTTTGGTGGCGACCAAACCAAACGGAGATATATTGGTGCCTATTTAACAGAGGATGAAAGATTCTTAATCATCACAGCGGCTAATTCTACCTCAGGAAATGAGCTTTATGTAAAAGATTTAAGCAAGCCCGGCAGCAGCATCGTAAAAGTTGTAGGTGGTTTTGATAGTGAACAAAGCGTGGCAACTAGTTTGGGGAGCTTACTATATATTTATACCAATTTAAATGCACCAAATTATCGTTTAACCACGGCTGACATTGCAAATCCAGCTCCAGCTCATTGGAAAGATTTAATTCCAGAAACCGAAAATGTTTTGAGTATTTCTACTGGCGGTGATAAAATATTCGCTAGCTATTTAAAAGATGCTATTTCTCAAGTTTTACAGTTTGACATGAATGGCACAAAAGAACGCGAGATTGCATTACCAGGAATTGGAACGGCATCTGGTTTTTCTGCAAAAAAGAACGAGAAAGATATTTACTTTACTTTTACTTCTTACGTTTATCCTGCCACCATTTTCAAGTATCATTTGGATAATGGGCAGTCAGAAATTTATAAAAAATCGGGTGTTCAATTTAACCCTGAGCAATATGAATCAAAACAAGTTTTCTATAAATCAAAAGACGGTACCAAAATCCCGATGATCATCACCTACAAAAAAGGCATAGAATTAAATGGTAAAAACCCAACCCTTTTATATGCTTACGGAGGATTCAACATCAGTCTTACTCCTGCTTTTAGTGTCTCAAATATTATTTTATTGGAACAAGGCGGTATTTATGCAGTTCCTAATTTACGTGGCGGTGGAGAATACGGTGAGAAATGGCACAATGCTGGAACCAAAATGAAAAAGCAAAACGTATTTGATGATTTCATTGCTGCGGCACAATACCTTATCGATCAAAAATACACATCAACAGACTATTTGGCTATTGAAGGAGGATCAAACGGTGGACTTTTGGTTGGTGCTACCATGACGCAGCGTCCAGAAATGTTTAAAGTCGCGTTCCCTGCCGTTGGCGTAATGGATATGCTGCGTTACAATAAGTTTACGGCAGGTGCTGGTTGGTCGTATGATTATGGCACTGCAGAAGATTCTAAAGAGATGTTCGAATATCTTTACAAATATTCGCCTTATAGTACCTTAAAAGCAGGGGTGGCTTACCCAGCAACCTTAATAACAACTGCAGATCATGATGATCGCGTAGTTCCTGCTCATTCATTTAAATTTGCTGCCCGTTTGCAAGAATATCAAGCAGGTAAAGCTCCTGTTTTAATTGCCGTAGCACATAATGCGGGGCATGGGGCGGGTAAACCCACTTCAAAAATTATAGAAGAGCAGGCTAATAAATGGGCCTTCATGTTTCAGAATATGGGATTAAGTTATCAGAAATAAAATATTAAATGGAGCCTCCCCCGAAGAAAAGTCGGGGGCCGAGCTTTTCAATGCTCAGTTACAGAAAGTATTAAACTTTTTTAAACCCTAAGCCAGCAAAATCTTTATAAAAACCAGCTTATAAAGTTGTAAATTCACATAAATATATTTTTTTAATGGAAAAGAAAGTGAATTATAAAAACCTACTTCAAACCAATAATAAAAATCTTAATAAGCTAAACGATATCGTTTTAAAAGCTGTTGAGGAAGAGCAATTCCTTACTAAAAAACTCAAAAACGAGAAATTAGAGCAACCAAAAACCATTGGAGAAAAATTATCAGACCGGGTAGCTACCTTTGGTGGTAGCTGGAGATTCATCATTATCTTTTCAATCTTTTTAGCTTTATGGATGATGCTCAATGTTTTTATTTTGAGCAACAAAGGTTACGATCCTTATCCATTTATCTTATTGAATTTAATCCTTTCTACCATTGCCGCAATTCAAGCTCCGGTGATTATGATGAGTCAGAACCGTAAAGAAGAACGGGATAGAAGAAGATCTGAAGATGATTACATGGTAAACCTTAAATCAGAAATTGAACTCAGAAACCTTCACGAAAAAATTGACTTATTGATTGCTGAACAGATGAAAGATCTTTTCGAAATACAAAAAGCGCAAATTGGAAAAATAGACGCTTTAGACAAAAAGTTGAAAGACCACCTAAAATCGGTAACCCCTAAACAAGTTTAGATTTTATAGGCTTGGCGAGCTAATAATACCCAGTCTCCATGTTGTTTTTCAAAAACCAACATGATCCCCAACCTCACTTCACCTGGGTTTCCCCAATCGTTGGTTGTGGCGTATAATAGGTGACGCACAATGGCAGTGTTTCCAACTACCTTAATCGTTTGATTTTTTAAATCAATAGTCACAAAATCAGATTTTCCACTTACCAAAGTTTCTACAAAACTCGGTCTTATCCTGTATATTTCCGCTAACTAAAGCATCCTTTAAAAATTCAACTGCTTGTACTACTTTTTCTTCGGGTTTTTGTGCAAATGTTACAACGTTTATGCTGAATAAAATCAGCAGCATCAAAATAGATTTTTTCATCATTTTATGATTTGTTTTACCTACGAAGCTTTAACCAACTTTTTAGGTAAACTTCATGTTCTTATAATTATAATTGAGTGGTTTGCTATGAGCAAAGTAAGGAACTTACAAGGTGTTTAAGAAATATTAAAGTGAAATCTTAACCTAATTTTTATATCTAGTTTTTATTGAAGTCGTTATTTCATCCAAATAAAAAGCATTCCAAAAAATGAGAAAACTTATTATCGTTAGCCTAATTTTTCCATTTCAGTTATTTGCTCAACAAGCTGAATTACCAAAATTAAACCATTCCTTTATAGTCATTGCACATAGAGGAGACCATACAAAAGCTCCTGAAAATTCCTTAATAGCTTATCAAAATGCTATTAAGGAAGGAGTAGATTTTGTTGAAATTGATTTGAGAACCACCAAAGATCAACAGTTGGTGATTATGCATGATGCAACCACTGATAGAATGACCGGCATATCTGGAAAAATAAATCAAATGACTTTGGCCGATCTAAGAAAATTAAAAATCAGAGATGCTAAACATCCAGAATGGGGAAGTTATTCAATTCCAACCTTTGAAGAGGTGCTTAAACTTTGTAAAAATAAAATCAACATTTATTTAGATTTTAAAGATGCGTCCGCTAAAGCAGCTTATGATTTAATTTGCAAAACTGGAATGCAACGACAGTTTATTGTTTATATCAACAGTGAAAATCAATTTTTAGATTGGCGAAAAGTTGCTCCAAAAATACCTTTAATGATCAGCTTACCTCAAAAAGTAAGTACTTATGAGGAATTGAAAAAAGTGACTCAACAGTATCATCCTGACATCTTAGATGGAAGTTACGATGACTATAATTATGAAACTGTTGCCGCTGCAAAAAAACTTGAAATTCCAGTTTGGCCTGACATACAATCTGAAAATGAAGCTAACAACTGGGAAACTGCGTTAAGTTTAGGATTTAAAGGCTTGCAAACAGATCATCCAATAGCTTTAATCAATTTCTTAAAGGCACACCATTTAAGATAAGGTAGGTTTTTTGAAAATTTCCGTTACAGTACCTTAATTAACTGGTGCTTCACTCCAATTTACTTACCTTTGCCTCACAAAAAATAAATTTTAATGAAAGTATCAGCATTAGCAAAATCTCTAGTTTTGTCAGAGATTATCAAAATCGCCGGCGAAGTAAACGAAATGAAAGCCAAAGGAATTAAAGTTGCCAATTTAACCATCGGTGATTTTGATCCGCAAATATTTCCAATTCCAGCACAATTAGAGAAAAATATCGTTGCTGCTTACGCTGATAAACAAACTAATTATCCACCAGCAGATGGTGTTTTAGCGTTAAGAGAAAGTGTTTCTTCTTTCATAAAAACCAGACAAGGTTTAAATTATGCTACTAACGAAATTCTGATTTCTGGTGGTTCTAGACCATTAATTTACGCTACTTATTTAGCTTTATTAGATCCAGGAGATAAGGTGATTTATCCTGCACCGTCATGGAATAATAACCATTATGTACACTTGTTAAGTGCAAATGGTGTCGCCGTTCCGACCTTGCCTGAGAATAATTTCATGCCTACTGCGGCTGATTTAAAACCTCATGTTAAAGGCGCAACTTTATTAGCGCTATGCTCTCCATTAAACCCTACAGGAACCATGTTTTCTGCTAAAGGCTTAAAAGAAATATGTGAGCTAGTTTTAGAAGAAAATAAATCAAGAAGTGCCCAAGAAAAACCACTTTATATTCTTTATGATCAAATTTATTCTCAATTAACTTTCGGAGATCATCAACATGTTGATCCAGTAAGTTTGGTGCCTGCCATGAGGGATTATACCATTTTTATTGATGGAGGCTCAAAATGTTTTGCCGCGACTGGAGTGAGGGTTGGTTGGGGTTTTGGTCCATTGAATATCATTGGTAAAATGAAAGCTATTATTGGGCATATGGGGGCTTGGTCGCCAAAAGCAGAGCAAGTTGCTACTGCTAAATTTTTAAATGATACTACTTCTGTTGACACATTTTTAGCTGCCTTTAAGGCAAAGATCAAAAAAAGTTTAGACACCTTATATGAAGGCTTAATGACTTTACAAACAGAAGGTTTTGCAATTGAAGCTATTCCACCAATGGGCGCAATTTACTTAACCATAAAAATTGATTATGTGGGGAAAACGACGCCAAATGGTGAAGTTTTAGACACGCCTGCAAAACTGAATTTCTATTTAATTAAAGAAGCGAATATAGCCTTTGTTCCTTTTTCTGCTTTTGGAACGGAAGATATGTGTTGGTACAGAGCATCAGTTGGTGCTTGTTCTGCAGCAGATATAGAAAATAAAATACCTCAAATTAGAACAGCATTAAATAAATTAAAATAATTAATTTAATTACTTCAGTTAATAAAAAAATGCAAGCTCCAGTTCCTGAAAATGAGATGGAAAGGTTAACAAGCCTTTCAGAATTTGACTTAGATTACAGTGATTTAGAGGCAAACTTTAAAGACTTGACTTTACTGGCAGCAAAAGTTGCGGGTACCCCTATTTCCTTAATCAATTTAATTGATTCCTACACGCAATGGACAATTTCTTCACATGGCTTAAATATCAATCAAATGCCAAGGGAAGAATCTGTTTGCCAATACACTATCCTAGAAGATTCTGAATTCGAAGTTAAAGATTTAACGATTGATGAACGCTTCAGTAAAAAGTTTTATGTAGCTGATGAACCTAGGTTAAAATATTATTTAGGTGTCCCTCTACAAACCAATAGTGGGGTAAATATAGGAGCATTGTGTGTACTTGACTCTAATTTAAAAGAAATTTCTCCAGAAAAAGTTGAGCTACTTAAGATTATTGCGAATGAGATTGTTAACCGACTAACCTCTCTTAAAGTAATTGAAAACTTAAAAAGTAGCTTGGCGGAATCAAAAGAAACCAATAAAAAAGTAGCTCATGATATTAGAGGGCCATTGGGCGGTATCATTGGTCTCGCACAATTAATTAGAGAACAAGGTGATGAAAATAAACTAGAGGAAGTTTTGGAGTTTATTAAATTGATTCAAAAAAGTGGGACTTCATTATTGGAACTTGCAGATGAAATTTTAAGTGGCGATAAAAAAACACCTAAACTGCAATCTAATGAGTTTAATTTACTATTACTAAAAGATAAATTAGAGAAATTATATGCCCTACAGGCATTAAATAAAACTATCAATTTTCAAGTATTTATAAATAGTAAAGTAGAAGAAGTCCCGTTTTCAAAAGATAAGTTATTACAAATTATTGGAAACCTAGTATCCAACGCTTTAAAATTCACTCCGATTGGGGGGAGTGTAAAGGTTAATCTTGATTTGCAAATAATTGATGAAAAAAAATATCTTAATATTGCCGTGTCAGATAGTGGAGCTGGACTTACACAAGAAAAGATAAATGAAATCTTAAGTGGTTCTGTTACTTCATCAGATGGTACAGGAGGAGAAACAGGATATGGATTCGGTTTAGCATTAGTAAAACATCTTATAACTGGCCTAAAAGGTACTTTTTCGATTGACTCTACTGAGGGTAATGGTGCTACATTTAAAATCACTTTACCTCAGGTATAACTAATAGCGTTTTAATCGACTCTTGCTATAATTTTTTCTATTCTTTTATTGGGGATAGGCTCAGTTATATAAAGCAAATCCACAATTAATGGATTAAAAAAAGAAATCGATAAAACAATAACATAAATTAGAGGAGAGGTAATAACTCTAAATCTGTTTTAAACTGAGGATTTAATTTATAAATACGTTAAATATTTAAAATTTGTTCCTTGTGGCATTTTCATTTCTAAAATGAATTTTTATAGATTGCAATTACACTGTAACTAAAGTCTTCCTTTCATTGTATTTGATAAGTTTTAAATTTAAAATAAGCCTTTAAATTTTACATCAATGTCCACCTGGTTTATTTATCATTTCACCAGTAGTAGAGTTATTTCTTTTGTACTTAATAAATAAAGTACTTATAGCCCCCATTAGCAACATACTTCCCGCTAATTTCATTGCGTTAATTGGGTTATTGTCTAACCAACTTTCATAATATAATGGCATGGTTACATTTTGTAATAACATGGGTAACACAATAAACATATTAAAAATACCCATATAAACTCCTGTTCGCTCAGATGGAATACTCCCTGCTAACATAATATAAGGATTACCCATCATACTTGCCCATGAAAGCCCCATTCCAATCATCGGAATAAATACATATGTTGGATTATGAATGGATGGAAGAATTAAAAGACCAATTCCGGCCAAGCTCAAACAAATAGCGTGTATATATTTAGGACCATATTTCTTTGCCAGCCATGCTAGTCCAAATGCCGATACAAAAGCAATAAAATTATAAAATGCCCCTATTTGACCAGATAAAATATCAGCGTCTCTAAATCCTGTAGCACCAGATTCCGTTGCTCCAAATACTGATCTAGATAATGTTTTTGCAATATATATCCAATAAATAAACATTGCATACCAAGTAAAAAACATCATTGGTATCATTTGTTTCATAGCACTTGGCATATCTTTTACTGCCTCCCAAATATCTATAAAAGTAGATTTTATTCCTACCGGTGACTGTCTGATTTCGGATATCTCTTCTTTTGTTAAAGGAATCTCTTTTGTTGTTTTTAATGTCCACAAAATAGAACCTATGGAAACTACTGATCCTATTAAAAAGGCAATCATAGTGGTTACTGGTATGCCACTTTCATTGACAGCCATTTTACTAATTCCAAAAAATATGAGTAGCGTAGGTGTTAAATAAGAAAGTGTTTGACCCAAACCCGTGAAAGCGCTTTGAGTCAAAAAACCTAAGGCATGTTGTTCTTTATCTAACTTATCACTTACAAATGCTCTATAAGGTTCTTGGGTAATGTTATTTGCAGCATCTAAAATCCATAAAATACTAGCTGCCATCCAAACTGAGCTGCTATATGGCATAATGAATAAACAAAGACTACAAAAAATTGCACCTATTAAAAAATATGGTGTTCTTCTGCCCCATTTTGTAACGGTTTTATCACTTAAAGCACCTACGATAGGTTGAATAATCAATCCCGTAATTGGGCCAGCTAGCCACAAATAAGGTAATTTACTTTCTTCGGCACCTAAATAAGAATATATAGGACTCATGTTAGCTTGTTGTAAACCGAAGCTATATTGTAGGCCAAAAAACCCAAAATTCATATTGATGATTTGCCAGAAACTGAGTTTAATTTTGGGGATTTTCATATAAATAATTTAAAGTTTAAGAAACTATTTTAAATTCATGATCTACAACTATATCAGCAAACTTTAAATGTTGCTGGATGATTTCATTTTCTCGTTTTAATACTTTTTCTATAAAATCAGTTATC
>JAHJVW010000017.1 GCA_018828585.1 Bacteroidota bacterium | reverse complement strand
GTTTCTGTTTGCCAGATCAAAGGCCAATTTACGGTGGAACTTATTTCCCCAAACAAGATTGGATGAATTTATTGACGAATCTGGCTCATTTTTATGAAACTAAACCAGCCGAAGCAGAAGATTATGCAGTAAAGTTAACCAGCGGAATTCAGCAATCAGAAAAACTGAATTTCATCAAAGAAGAAAGGACATATACTATTGAAAATCTTCAAGAAATTCTAGAACCTTGGAAAATGTTGTTTGATTTTAGTGAGGGAGGACCTAATAGAGCGCCAAAATTCCCGATGCCAAATAATTGGGATTTCTTGATGCGTTGTGCTCATTTATTAAAGGATGAAGCGGCACATGTGATTGTTCGCCTCACTTTAGATAAAATGGCTGCTGGTGGAATTTACGATCATTTAGGGGGTGGTTTTGCTCGATATTCTGTTGATGGAAAATGGCATATTCCACATTTCGAAAAGATGTTGTATGATAATGGCCAATTAATAGGGCTTTACGCCGATGCTTATAAATGGTGCGAAGAAGACCGATACAAAGAAGTTGTTGAAGAAACTTTTGAATGGCTAAAAAGAGAAATGACCTCGATAGAAGGCGGATTTTATTCGGCTTTGGATGCCGATAGCGAAGGGGTAGAAGGAAAGTTTTACACCTGGGATAAATCTGAAATTGATACTGTTTTGGGTGATGATGCAACGCTTTTTAATCTGTTTTACGAGGTGAGTGAAGAGGGGAATTGGGAAGAAGAGCACATTAATAATTTATGGGTCAGGAAGGAGAAGTCAGCTATAGCGAAAGTTTTTGATTTAACTGAAGAAGAACTCAATGGTAAATTAAAACAATCTCGAGAGAAGCTGTTGGGGGTTAGAAGTAAAAGAATTCGCCCGGGATTAGATGATAAAATCCTCACCTCATGGAATGCGTTAATGATAAAAGGGTTGTGTAAAGCTTATCAGGCTTTTGCCGATGAAAAGTATTTGGATTTGGCTTTAAAAAACTTTCAATTCTTGAAAAAGAATGTCATTAACACTGAGGACGGGATTTATAGGAACTATAAAAATGGAAAAGCCAGTATCAATGGTTTTTTAGATGATTATGCTTTGCTGATTGAGGCCATGATTTGCTTGTACGAATGTACTTTCGAAGAAGATTATTTACATCAAGCGAAAGCTTTAACTGATTACGTTTTGGATCATTTTAGAGATGATGAATCAGGAATGTTTTTTTATACATCCGATGAAGATGAAGCCTTAATTGCTCGTAAATACGAAACGATGGACAACGTAATACCAGCTTCTAACTCGGTAATGGCTTGGAATTTAAAAAAGCTGTCTCAACTTTTTGATGAAAGACGGTATGAAAAAATCTATCAGCATTTATTGAAAATGGTGGAGCCTCAGATGAAATCTTACGGTTCTGCCTACTCGAATTGGGCATCTTTATTGCTGGAAGAAGTGCTAGGAAGCTTCGAAATTGCAATAACTGGCAAAGAATGGACACAAAAACGTCAAGATTTGGAAAAAATATACATTCCAAACAAGATAATTTTGGGAGGTCAGCAAGGAACTTTACCTTTGCTACAAGATAAGTTTGTTAGCGAAACCAAGATTTTTGTTTGTAAGGATAAAACCTGTAAGCTGCCATTGAGCGATATTAATGAAGTAATTAAACAAATTTTTGAATAGGAGCGTTTCATCGTTTCGAAAAAAATAAAAAAATGAAGATTGATAATAACCACGTAGTAGGATTGACCTACGATTTGTATGTCACCGAAAACGGTGAAAAAAAACATGTAGAAAGTGCAACAACCGAACAACCTTTAACATTCCTTTACGGAGTAGGGATGATGTTGCCGAAATTTGAAGAGCACTTGACTGGTTTAGCCGTAGGAGATGATTATGCTTTTACTTTATCCGCAGAAGATGGATATGGAGTATATGATGAAAAGGCAGTTGCCCCACTTCCTAAAGATATGTTTGGTGACCAACCTTTACCAGAAGTTGGCGCTATTTTACCTTTACAGGATAATAATGGTGGGACTTTTCAAGGTCGTGTAGTATCTATTGTTGAAGATGCAGTTTTAGTTGATTTAAACCATCCTATGGCTGGTCACGAACTACACTTTAATGGAGTTATTCAAGATGTTAGACCTGCAACTGAAGAAGAACTAGAGCATGGTCATGTTCACGGAGAAGGTGGACACCAACATTAATAGATTTACAATTTTAGATTTTTGAATTACGATTTGAGAATCGCACAAAAAAAGCTTCCTGCATCTCAGGAAGCTTTTTTTATACATTAAAGAATCTTCAAATGAATATATTCTCAAATCTTCAAATCAAACTAAACCAACTCTCCATAAAGCTCAGTTCTTTGTTGTTTTATTGAATCATTAGTGATATAGTCATCATAATCCATCAATTTATCCAACACGCCTTTGGGTGTAATTTCAATGACTCTGTTAGCTACGGTTTCGGTTAACTCATGATCACGAGAGGTCAATAATGCTACACCTTTAAAATCTTTTAAACCATTGTTAAGTGCAGTAATAGATTCTAAATCTAAGTGATTGGTTGGTTCATCCATCAAAAGTACATTGGGTGACTCTAACATCATTTTAGAGAACATACAACGCATTTTTTCTCCTCCGGATAGAACACTTGACTTTTTGAAAACTTCCTCCCCAGAAAATAACATTCTGCCTAGAAAGCTTCTGATAAAAGTCTCGTCTTTTTCTTCCTTAGAATATTCACGTAACCAATCAACTAAGTTATCATCCTTATGTTCAAAATAAGTGTGATTGTCAATTGGCAAACTAGATGGAGTAACTGTAACTCCCCATTTAAACTCCCCCTTAAAGTCAGTATCTCTGCCAGATAAAATATCATGTAGTGCAGAAGTTGCTAATGAATTTTGTGAAAGGATTGCTACTTTATCACCTTTATTAATCGTAAAACTGATGTTTTTGAACAAAACTTCCCCATTTGCTACTTTCGATAAATTCTCGACTTGTAATACTTGATCGCCTAAATCACGAGCCATTTGGTTGAACATGATTGCTGGATATTTACGACTGGAAGCTTTAATCTCATCGATATTAATCTTATCTAAAGCTTTTTTACGAGAAGTTGCTTGCTTAGATTTTGAAGCATTTGCAGAGAAACGCCGAATAAACTCTTGTAATTCCTTAATTTTTTCTTCTGATTTTTTGTTTTGATCCGAACGTTGACGCAAAGCCAATTGAGAAGATTCGTACCAGAAACTATAGTTCCCAGAGTAAATATTCATCTTGTTGAAATCAATATCGACAATATGCGTACAAACGGTATCTAAAAAGTGTCTATCGTGAGAAACTACCAAAACTATATTTTGATAATCAGCTAAGAAATTTTCTAACCAACCTACGGTTTCTATATCCAAATCGTTGGTAGGCTCATCCAGAATTAAAATATCAGGATTACCAAAAAGTGCTTGAGCTAATAAAGCCCTTACTTTTTCGTTACCGTCTAATTCTTTGATGAGTTTATAGTGTTTATCTTCTTTGATCCCTAAGTTGCTCAGTAGGGTAGCCGCATCATTTTCTGCATTCCAGCCATCCATTTCGGCAAAAATATTTTCCAATTCTCCGGCTCTTAAACCATCAGCTTCGGTAAAATCCTCCTTCATATAAATGGCGTCTTTTTCTTTCATGATGCTGTATAGCTCTTTCCAGCCCATCATCACGGTTTCTAAAACGGTATTTTCGTCAAACTCATAATGGTTCTGATTCAAAACAGCCATTCTTTCGCCAGGCGTAAAACTAATGGATCCACTTGTGGGGTCAATTTCGCCGGCTAATATCTTCATGAAGGTTGATTTTCCGGCGCCATTTGCGCCAATCACTCCATAGCAATTTCCTTGTGTAAATTTGAGGTTAACATCCTCAAAAAGTGTACGTTTTCCAAAACGTAATGATAAATTCGATACTGTAATCATATTATTTGCAAAGGTAAGTTTTATCAATTACAATAAAGCCCATTATAGCTAAAATGATAATTGTATGAAATCAAATCCAAAATTTATTCTGCACCTTTAAATCATGATTAAAGATTTTAAGGAAAAGATACTTTTGCATTGTTTAAACTTATTGGAAAAAAAGGAAGAGGAGATAAAGACAGAGATTGGTAATTTAAGAGATGGAATTGCCAACGACGCTAAAAGTTCTATGGGCGATAAATACGAAACTAGTAGAGAAATGTCTCAGCAAGAAATTAATCGATTGGAACAACAATTGGCTAATAATGGTCACCAGTTATTTCAATTAAAATCTTTAAACCTTAGTGCCTCAACAAAAAGCGTGGGTTTAGGAAGTTTGGTAAAAACGAATATTGGAAATTTCTTTATCTCTGTTGGATTAGGAGAAATAGTGGTAGAAAAGCAACCTGTATTTTTAATTTCAGCAGTGTCTCCACTAGGGAAATTAATAATTGGTAAAAATGAAGGTGACCAATTTGAAATGAATAATAAAGAGATCAAAGTTTTACAATTATTTTAAGCAATGGAATTTACTTTAACTACACCTGCACTTTTATTTTCGGCAATATCTTTATTGCTGCTGGCTTATACCAATCGTTTTTTAGCATTAGCTAGTCTTATTAGGTCAATGAAAACACAATATCTACAATCTAAAGATGAGAACCTTTTAGGACAAATGGCCAATCTAAGGAAACGAATATTTCTCATCCGCAATATGCAAGCCTGTGGCATTATTAGCTTTTTCTTTTGTGTGTTGTGCATGTTTTTAATGTACTATCGGCTTCCTCAATTGGCACAATATGTTTTTGGTTTAAGTTTATTTTTGTTGATGATTTCTTTGTATATCTCTTTTAGGGAAATCCAAATGAGTGTGAATGCTTTAAAAATGGAATTGAAAGATTTAAAACCCGAAATAGATAATGCTGAAACAGCTTTGAGTAGATTTAAAAGGTAAATGATTAAAAAAAATTGTAACGTTCTTTTAATACATAAAGCACCTTTATGTTCCAACAAGTGTCTTACTCATCAAGCGGTGGAGCTTTATTTCGACGGAAGCTAAATTCATGAGATAGCCAAAAAATTTATCATGCATCAATCAATAAAATTTATTCTGGCACTATTTCTGGTTTATAAGGAGATAAACCAAAATTTAAAAAAATGGATACTTTAAAAAAGTTTGAATTAATGGAAAAAATAGGTCGCGAGCTAGAAGACTTGAAACACAGTCAGACTGCAGTGATCCAAAAGATAGGAAAGATTGAAGTGGATAATATGGAGTTAAATAATAAAAAATTAGAAGATAAATTAGGTGTAATGCACCAAAGTGCTGCTGATATTTTAGATTCTATTGCATTAGTTTTTGAGAATTTTGAGGAAGTGAAAAGCAAGTTTGAAGGAAAGAATAATATCGAGGGATTAAGAGCTCAGGAAGCAATTAATGGCACAAAATAATAGGAAAGAGGGGAGGATGAGAATTCCTTATTCTTTCCAATTTTGTTTTAAT
>JAHJVW010000016.1 GCA_018828585.1 Bacteroidota bacterium | reverse complement strand
GCTCAATTTAAATGAGAGAATCAAAGAAATTGACGTTCCAAAAAAAGCACTAAAAGAAATGGGTAGTTTAAAGTCTATAAAATTGGAAGAAATTAAATGTATGATGGTTGCAAATGGTGTTATACCAATGCCTCCGGCAATAAATACAATGGCTCCAGAATGTAATTTTTCTACATGGGACATCTTTCCGAATGGGCCTATGATTTTAACCCTATCACCCTCTTGTATCTGATGGATTTGGCTTGTGAAATCTCCTGAGGCTTTAATAGTGGAAGCCAAATGCAACTTTTGCGTAGGGCTTGATGATATGGTAAATGGATGTTCTTCAGGCTTTAAATGCTTACAATCCGTAAATTTGATAAAGTGGAACTGCCCTGGGTTATGTGCATAGGGCTCATTGCCATTTATAGGAACGAACTGAATGCTATACGTGTCGTTGGCCTTTTTAAAGACATTCAGCACTCTATATTTAGGTGCGAAGGAGAACAAAAAAAACCGTTGCCATATAAAAAAGGCTATGGCAGCAGGTGGGAGAATGAACCATAATACCTGCAAGGGCAGCAACTCCAAATCGTCTCCTGCATAAAAACTGTGCACAAACATTAAGATGAGAATACTGATGGCGAAAACGTTGTGCATCGTTCGCCAATGCTCATAGCGAACATTTATTTTTTTGTGGCCGATACTTACCAAAACCTGAACCAAAAGTATTAAAAAAGTGATTTTACCCAGATTGATGTACCACGGTTCGTCATACCCTAAAAGCATATTAAAGGATTGCTCCGATAGGGTAAGCATCACAAAATGAACCACAATAAATACAAATGCCCAAACTCCCATCCTTCTGTGAAAATCGATTAAGTTGTTATAGGCGAACAAGCGGTCTAGCCATTTTATTCTCGCAGAAATGATAAATTGAAAGAACACCATCATTATACCGGACAGCCCCATTAGCATCCCAATTTGCGCAATAAATCCTTCTTCAGTAGTTGGCATTAACCAATACACCATTACCAATGGAACGGTCATCGCTATAAAATAGGTGCTTACTACCAAAATATGTTTTATATTCATCAACTAAATTTTAGAATCTATTAATTAATCTTCCGCAGGGTTTTTATAATTACAGTCTATTTTTCTTTAAGCAACACATCGACCCTTAAGAAGTGTTTGTCTTTAACTTTTATAAATGCAAAGCTTAGGCGTTCCAAATTATAATCGGTAATCAATAATGACCAAGAAGTGTTTAATTGAATAGTACCTTCTGAAACAAGCTCTAAGTTTATGGGAATGTTTATTTATCGAGTCGTTCCGGCAAGGCTAAAATCACCCTTTGCTTGGACAGATTGAGTTCCATTTCATTTAAAATTAAAACCGCCTACAAATTTTCCCTTGAAAACAACATTGGGATATTTTTCCGCTTCAACCAACTCATACATATGTTCATCACGTTTTTCATTACCAGTTTTTATGAATTTTACAGGTACTGAAAAAGTTAAGGTTCCGGCCTTAAAATCTATAGTGCCTTTTACATTATTAGATATGCCTTCATATGAGATAAGAGGTGTTTTTGCCTTGAAAGATGCACTTCCTTCCTTAAACACATACTCTTGAGCGTTGAGAAATATGTTGCTTGCCAACAGCAATATTAATAAACAAATCAAATTTTTACCCATTACTGTTTCGTTTTTTAGACCATTCAATCAATTTGAATAAATCTCCTGATAGGTTTTGGTCTTGTTTTCATTCATTCTTCAGAGAACATATTTTTTGTCGATATCATTTCAGTTCTCAGTTCCCATTGATTTAAGAAGTTCCTTAAACCCTACAACTGTTCTTATGATAAAAGTTATCCAAGATAAGACCATTGTTATTATCCCGGTAGGGCATCTAAATTAGATTAAGTGATTTGGACACAGCCCACCCAGAGCAAACATATTCCCTTTATGTTATATCAAGTATCTGCTCGAAAGGCCAATATTCTTTTAAATTATTCTCCAACCAATTGTAGCACTAATGCACCAATCAGTATGGCAGCCAAAATGCCATACAAAATATAATTGAACCATTTTTTGAAGCCACTTTTCTTTTGTTCGGTCTTAATACCAGTCTTGCAACAATCTTTCATCCTATTTGATTTTGTGCCTAACGAGGGAAGGGTTTAACAATAACCATTAACATTTTAACCCTTCCCTAACTAGGACTTTTCTAATACCATAAAATGAAAAGTTTTAACTAACAACCAATCAACAATGTAAAGTTCCTTTACCATTTTGTGAATTAGATATTTTGTTCCTTTACTCTAAAAGATATGCTCTAATTATTAATCTCCCTTTGCACTTTTCCACAACTTGGCATTTTTTTGCCTAAGTACGGATTTCTTACATCGTTACTAGTACTCAACCAAGCACTACCCTTATCGTACATTGGGCAAAATTGTTCGTACAAAGTACTTTTTGTTCCTGTGATAGCTACCATATCGGTAATATCCTTGCTCAACGTTTTAAAGTGCTCGCGTTGATGATCTATGGGACTTTTGGCAATATGTTCTGCATGTTCAGTAGCATCTTCTATGATGTCGGCTAGGTCTTTTTGCTGCTCTTTAGTATAACTACTCTTATCAAATGATTTGAGTGATGCCACTAATTTAGTGCCAGATTGTGCAGCTTTCTTGGTGTCATCGCCTACTAAAGCATCTTTTAAACTGAAATAGTCAGTTAAAATTGCTTCAGCCTTTGCATTTTGCATTTTGTCCATGTTCATTTTCATTCCGTCCATGTTCATTTTACCATGATCCATGTTCATTTTTTCCTTTTCCTGTGCATTGGTAAAAGAAACTGCTAACAGTAGCATTGCTGCTATACTCATTTTTAAATTTTTCATTTTTATTTGTTTTTAAATTATTGTTTATAACTTATTTTTAAGTTCCTTTAAAAAGTTGATGATGTCCTGTTTTTCAGTTTCCGAAAAAACGGCATCCTTGTGGATGAGGGTATAAAAGGCTAGTGGCATACCGTCACTTTCAATTTCACTAATAATGGACTTCAATTTGCTTTTTTTCTTTCTATCAGAATATGTGCCCCATTCATTAAAATTAAGTTGTGATTTTCCTTCTACAACATGGCTTTCTAAAAACCAGGCTACAGGTTGTACTTTATTGTACCAAGGCTATGCAGTATTATTGCTGTGACAATTATAGCAGCTAACCTGCAACTTATTATTTACAGTTTTTGGTACGTTATTAACCGTCATAAAATCAGATACAGGAATTGTGTCACTTTGATTACGTTTTGTGGGCACAAATTGAATACCCACAAGTACAATTAATAATACAATGGCAATTCTTTTAATAAATTTCATACTCCAAATGGTTTATTAATTGATGTTAATTTTGTTTTTAGTTCTTTGATTTGGTTTCCATTCCCATTTCCATATTACCTTCATCATCTGTATGCGACTTCATAAAAAGACGTTCCGCAGCAAATATTAATATAATTCCAATTGCTGCAACTATAAGCACCATCGGGTCGTTCAGATATTTTAAATATAGAAAGGCAACGAGTACGGCCACATCCATTACAATAGCTATCAACGGAATGATAGGTTGAAATTTCACGTCTTTTTTTAAGTGGCGGAAAAGTCCCCAATGAATGGCTATATCCATTATAAGGTAAAAAATAGCTCCTATAGAAGCAATTCTCGTTAAATCGAACAGGGCAGTCAGTAATATGGCAAGAGAGGCTGTAAATATGAGAGCAGGATTCTTAAAGTTTCCTAGTTTTTTTAAGGAAGGCACTTGTTTCATATTACTTAACATTCCCAATAAACGTGATGCTGAAAACATACTCGCTAAACCGCCTGAAAAGGTGGCAACAATTGCTATGGCTATGGTAATCCATAAACCCCAATCTCCAAAGACAGGTTTTGCTGCCGCTGCCAAGGCATAATCTTTTGCCTTGATTATTTCAGGGATGCTTAAACCTCCTGCTACAGAAAGTGCCAATGCCACATATATAACAGTGCAGATAAGAATAGAATACACAATGGATCTGCCAAGGTTTTTATGAGGGTTTTTAATATCTCCACCTTGATTTGTTATTGTTGTGAATCCTTTATAAGCAAGGATTGATAATGCCAACGCAGCTACAAAGCTAAATCCTCGTGGCAACGCCTCAGAATTATTAGGAATATAATTCCCAGTAATATCTGCAATCCCAGAAATTATTAGGCCTGCAATGGCTAGCAACGCAATACCAGCAACTTTAATAATTGCTGTAAAGGTTGCTGTTGTTCCAATAACTTTATTGCCTAAAATATTCAATATATAGGCAGTCACCAAAAGTAGAATACCAAGAATGGATGCATAACCGGCAAAACTTTCGGGAAATAGCCGAAGCGTGTAAGCTCCAAAAGTACCGGCCACTAAACTTTCTGAAACCACCATTGAAACATACATTAACAGGGAAAAGACACCCGTAGTCGTTCCTGGACCATATGCTCTATTGAAGAATTTAACAACACCTCCAGAGGATGGAAAAGCGTTTGAGAACTTTACATAAGAATATGAACTGAACCCTACCACAATGGCTCCAGCAATAAAGGCAATCGGGAATAAATCTCCAACCAACTCAGCTATTTGGCCCATAAGCACAAATATTCCGGCACCAATCATTACACCTGTGCCTAGAGATATAGAACCGATTAGGGACAGTTTATTATTTTCTTTTGTGTTGTTTTTCATTTCACTGATTTTTCAGGAATAATTTTAAACATTTTTCGTTCACATATTGGCTGCATATCGCTAAAATATTTGCGAAGAAATCAACGATTAGCCGTAAGAAGCACAGTCCTTATTGGGAAATAGATAACGTAATAGAAATCAAATTTCCTGATAACTCAGTTACCTGATCCAATAGTTCAAATATACAAGCGCCAATCATTGCACAATTGTCTAGTAATTACTCTTATTAGTGCCAAACTATTTTTGTTATAGGCCGTTTCATAATTTATTAAAATAGAACAGATAACCCAGCTCCTCCTCCAAAACGACTATCGTAACTCGCCATTAAAGAAAAATCTCTAGATAACATATACTTCGCACCAGCATTCCATTTAGAGTTACCGTTAAAATTATTTCCAGAAGGTAATCTATTTACCCATCCAAAATCAAATTGATACTCGTAATACCCGAAAGCCAAAAACTTTTTAAATAACATTACACTTCTTCCAACGCCAATTCTTGGGCGTAATTGATTATCTATCCTGGCATCCAATGCAAATAAATAAGGGGTTAAAAAACGGATTCCCGCAACAGCAGTTGTTGTAAATTTTTCGTAGCTGTTTGGTGTCTCATTTTCAATATTTACACCACCAAAAACACTTAGATAGTCATAAAGGTATCTTTGATATGTAAATTCTGCCTCCATATTTTTGTTCCAACCAACTTCAGATATAAAATTAAACTGATTTCTAATATTGGAGCTAAATAAATTTAAACGCCCTAAATTTGACGCAGCATCTACAATACCCCAAGTATAAAATTTATCAGTTTCGGCGATGACAGTAGACTCCGGAAATTCTTTCATTCGGCTGTCTCTTGGTGTCCCATAACTTACAACACGAGCCATTCCTGCTTCAAGATGGTATAATATATGACAATGAAAAAACCAATCACCGTACTCATTGCCGTAAAACTCAATAGTGATTTTAGACATTGGCGGTACATTTACCGTATGCTTTAGAGGAGAATATTCGCCATTTTCATTAATAACCCTAAAAAAGTGACCATGTAAGTGCATAGGGTGATGCATCATGGTAAGGTTATTAAACGTAATACGAGTTACATGATCGCCTTCAATCTTAATTTTATCTGCCTCTGATAATGGTATTCCGTTCATACTCCAGATATAACGTTGCATATTCCCAGTAAGATTGAGCAAAATTTCTTTAACAGGTATATTCTTATTGTATGCGGTTTTGTTGGGGGATTTTAAAAAGTCATAATTATATTCTGAAAAAGCATTCATCCCTTTCATGGGACTTATTTTTGATTCTTTATTCATGTCCATTTTACCATCCTTCATATTCATGTTATCCATGCCATCATTAGGTTTATTTACTTTACTATCCATAGGCATGTTGCCCATTTCCTTCATAGCTTTGCCGACCTTCATTCCCCAATTTGCTGCCATTTTATAAGGGTCATCAATGTTTGGCCTATATTTTAATGCTGGTGCGCCCATTCTCATTTTCATTTTGGCAATCTTTTGCATTAAGGCAATTTTATCTGGTTTTGGAACTTCTGGGGCTGGATAGATTTTCCCACTTCCAAGAAAGGTCGATGCTGTGCCAGACCCATCTTGCGCAGTGCTTTTGAATTCTATTTTCCCATCTTGTGGTATGGTTACTATATAATCATAAGTTTCAGCAATACCTATGAAGGTTTTGTTATGCTTAACTGGCACTACATCTTTTCCATCTGCTGCTATCAAAATAGGGTCTTCACCGCCAAAAGTGATCCAAAAAGAAGTCGAAGCTCCACCATCAATAACCCGTAAACGTACTTTTTCTCCAGGTTTAAACTCTGGGTGTTCAGAGGTTTGCTCACCGTTAATTAAAAATGCTGGATAATAAATATCAGCTATATCAGCACTATTCATGCGCTGTTTCCAAAATTTTAGCTGAGCACCCAATGCTCCTCTGGCAATTACTTGATTTAAAGGGGTAGAAGTTCCTTTTCTTATATTAAACCACTCAGACCCCCTCTTTAAATAGCGAAGAATGGTTTTTGGTTTTTCATTAGTCCAATCAGATAACATTACAACTAATTCCTTATCGTAGTCAAGGGTTTTCTCCTTTGGTTGTATTACTATAGAGCCATAAACCCCGCTCTGCTCTTGTAAACCAGTATGTGAATGATACCAATAGGTGCCATTTTGTTTAATTGCGAATTCATAGGTAAATGTTTCTCCCGGCTCAATTGGCGGAGTTGTTATATAAGGTACTCCATCATAGAAGTTTGGCAATAATAATCCATGCCAGTGAATTGAGGTTTCAACATCCATATTATTTTTCACATGGATTATGGCATATTCCCCTTCAATAAATTCTAGGGTAGGACCAGGTATTTGCCCATTAATGGTCATACCCATAACATCTTTTCCTGCTTTATTTACAATCTTTTGATCGATGGTCAATGTATATTCATGTACAGGAAGATTTTCAACATTTCCTTCTACAGACATTTCATCGGTTTGTGCTTGTCCAATAAGTCCTGCACATAGAAATAGTGCTAATAATAGTGTTCTCATAATATATAGTTTTAAAGATTCATTATTCATAATTAGTTAGTCGCCAAAGGCATTATTTTATTGATTTTTCGACCATTCAAGGGTTGTATATCACGATAATTGTTAATAGGCATAGAAATACTTAGTATTTTTATTTGCTCTTCAGAAACACTAATGGGTTTTTCCAATACAAACCAATTAACCTTTTCTGTGCAAGGAGGTGTTGTTAATGAACCTCTATAATTATATAGTGCACCATCAATACTTTCATTTAGTGCATAACTTAATTGTTGAGATTTATTTACGGTCTTTGTTTCTCCTTGTTTTAAGGAAAGGAACTGTCCTAAAAACTCAAAAGTTTCGCTGGGATCACCTTGTTGTGCCATTATTGCAAATACCAGATATTCACCATTATCATAATGTAGCATATGTAGCTCTAAAGGATAGCGAACTCCATTAATAGTATGCTCAGAAGGCGAATGAAAATGAAATTGTTTTAACAAATATTTTCCACCGTCATAGGTCATCGTGTTTTCATTGGAGATAAAGTTGTATTTAATTGTATGTCCATTATTTTTAACAGACTGTATTTCTGTCGCTTTTTCATAATGAAAATCAGAAACTTTAATATCATTGGTAATTAATTCAGAGTTAGTAGTATTAATATTTATTGGATATTGATATTGACCACCGCAATCTGATTCCTTTTCTAGTTGAGCCCAAAATTCGGGTCCAAATTCACCTGAATAGCTCCACTGTTCAGTAGTTTTTTGTTTTGACAGTTCTTTATCAGAATGTTCACCCTTTTTGTTTTTATTGGAATTATTGCATGAGATTAAAATTAAACTTAGCAATATGGTGATGGATAGTAATTTATTCATATTTTTAAATTTTGGTAAAAGATTTAAAAGTATTCCTATTGCATTATTAATATTTATTATATATCATGAATGTTTTATCATATTTTATCTAAGGGAATTCTGACTCCTCTTTTTTCCTTATATTTTTTCATTGTATCACCAGTTTCCTGCTTGAATTGACGTGATAACCCTGATAGATTATTATACCCCAAGAGATATGCTATCTGAGTAAAGTTTAGTTTCCCCATCTCAATTAGTTCTTTTGTTCTTTCTATTTTTAATAAAATTGCATAGCGCTCTATGGTCTGACCAAAGACATTTGAAAAATTATCACTAACCATACTATATTTTTTAGAAATATTAGAACTCAAGAAGTTGGATAAATTAGAGCTCAAATCTGAATTATATATATAATTTATTATCCATCTTTTTGTTTGCTCTCCAAGTATTTCTTCTTCGCTTGTTATAATTTCAAATTCATTTCCTACAATTATTTGCTCGATAATTGAACGATCTATTTTTTCAGGACTATAATTGATTACAACTTTGCCTAATTGAATATCTACTACTTTGGCTCCTGTAGCGTTAAGCTCATTATTTAAGACTTTTAAACAACGGCTACAAATCATCCCTTTTATTTTAAACTCTTGTGTTATCATATATAACTGTTATTTTTTCTTCAGACTCCTGACAAGAACAATCATCTTATCTGGCAAATATTATTCACTAAATCTTGATAATATATGTTTGGCATTGACAGCTGTCGAATTATTTGGCATCAAATTTTTATCTCAATTGAGATTTGAAATGAACTATTCTCAAATTAAAAACTATTAATCTTTTTAGTATAAAAACAATTCAACATTTGTTTGGTGAATGTCTAAATACTGCAATTATCCTAACAGAAAATATCCATTGGAGAATACAAGATTAACAGTAAAAAAATCAAATTAAATAAGTCTCGTCAATCTTGTAGATTTGTCTGACGACTAGTTGTGGAGGGTAATCTTTATATAAGGATATTGTTTCCTTTAAACCTTCAAAAACATTTATATAACTGTAAACAAATGATGCTACAAATATTTGTTGGTTGAAAGTAGGCGTGTAAACAGATAATTGTAATCCATCTTGACCGTCAATACTTATTTGTAGGTCATTACAACAATCCTTTTTCGCAATTGAGCAACCCTCAATTGAAGGATCCTCCATTTCCATTCCACAAGTACCTACCTTTTCAAAAATTGCAGAATCAACCAAAGTATCACCACAATAATGCATATCAATAGTAAATGACATTGTAGAAAGAAATACTACAATAGCTGTTAAAAAGGATGATATTTTAAAAAATATTTGTTTCATCAGTTATTCAAAGATATATAAAATCAAATAATTTATGTTAAAAAATGTTAAATCGAAAATCAGTTGAGTCTAAATATAGATCTTGCCTCTCTATATATCCGTTCAAAATTGAGCTTTAATTCATCGGTTGTAAAATATTGATGAGGATATGGTATTTTTCTTTTAATCGCTTGTAATTTAAATTGAACTCTTTTATCCTCGCCATCAGCAAAAAATTATAAACTCGCCTTGTTTCAAACGAAAGAAAACATCTACACTGCGTTTGAAAACTTCTTTGGCCTGTGGCAATCCGTGTATCAGAATTCAGGTTATGACCACGGTTGATACTTGTGATTTCTTTACAGACAATCTCGAAAAAGCGTTCATAATATTTTGCGGTATCAGGGTCAGTGATCTTTCCGAAAAATTGATAGGAAGGATTGCTCAAAATAGCCTTACTCGCTTTGTCTCCATAGAGTATATCATTCTGTATTATAGTAAAGCATCTGTAGAGATAGAAATGAAAGCCATTAAGCGTAAGGTTTTTGATAAGAGATATGAGTGTTGGAGGATGTGCAGGAAAAGCTTTTTTCTTTCGAAGAAAAATGGATCAAGAACGAGATTACCAAGGATACTTATGAGAGGTGGTATTCCACCTACAACCACACCATCCTGAACCTAAAGGGAGCCATTGAACGACTGGGAGAAAATCAAAGTAGGGCATTTGCGATACTTGAAAAAAACCTTGATCTGCTGGCTGATATGAAATTTGTTTATACACAGGCAGGAACTATCCAAAAGAGAGAACTCGTCCGTATGGTGTTCGACAACAACTTATACTATCAGGATGGCATTTATCGAACACCCACAATGATGGAAATGTTCAGCCATAACTCGTTGTTAATTAAGGAAAACGGATGTTTAGTGTATGAAAAAAAAGGGATGATTTTTCAATCATCCCTTCCAGCGGAGAGTGGGGGATTCGAACCCGCGGACCTGTAACAGTCAACAGTTTTCAAGACTGCCGCAATCGACCACTCTGCCAACTCTCCGCCGCAAAAGTACGAAAGGGAACGATTCTTACAAATAAAAAATTAAAATCTTTATCAATTTTATTATTTCACTCCTGTAAAGGATTAATCATCAGAATATTAAATTTTCAAAAAAATTCAATTTGATTTAAAATATATCTCTTTTTACAAGTGAACTGGATTATTAAATATCAAATTCATAAATTAAAAATGCTAAACTTAGAAAATAGTCCGAAATCGTTCTCAGTCTTTTTTATTCATTTATTTGCTTAAAACTAAAGATTAGTGTAATTTTCACACACCATGACAAAGCTTAGTTCACAACCAAACTCAAAAGAAACAATATTTAAAAATGAGGTCACTACCAAATTTGATCTTTATAATAGTCTTTTCCTCACTTTACCATTTTACAGTGTTAAAAATACTGGTTTAGCTTTACCTTATTTCTTTAGCCACTGCGAAGAGGGTATAGAGGAGCATTTAAATCCGGAAGAAATCATTTCTTCTTTTTTTACCAAGCAAAAAGGATTAACTGATCAACAGGAGTTAATTGACTTGTTATTCCGTTTTATCCAATATATAGAGCGTCAGGTAGTATTATTTGATGCAGTAGAAGATGCTGCCTTCTCTAAAATAACGCCACAGGAAGAGGCCAATTCTTTAAGTAACTTGATGAATAAAGCCTTAGAGGATGAAAATTTATATAAAAAAATTCAAGATGCTTTGCGTGAATTTAAATTAAGATTGGTACTTACCGCTCATCCAACTCAGTTTTATCCTGGTCCAGTTTTGGGCATCATGACGGATTTAACAGAAGCGATTAAAGAAAATGATGTAAATGCTATTAATTTACTTTTACAGCAGTTGGGCAAAACTCCATTTTTCAAAAAGAAAAAACCTACTCCAGTTGATGAAGCAGTTAGTTTAAACTGGTATTTAGAAAATATACTCTATCAAACCGCTTCTAAAGTTCATAACAATTTAGAGGAAGTGTTTAAGTTAGATTTAGGTAACCACTGTTTAATTGAATTGGGTTTTTGGCCAGGTGGAGATAGAGACGGTAATCCATTTGTAACTTCAGATACCACTAGGCAAGTTTCTTCCTTTTTAAGAAAAGCACTTTTTAGATGTTATTACCGCGATTTCAAGAACATGAAACGTAGGGTAACTTTTAACGGGGTAGAAAAATACATGGATTTACTGGAGCAGCTGATTTATAAAAATGCTTTTGATTCTCATCCTGATGAAAAGAATATCAAAGAAGAGTTATTAGATAATTTAAGAAATATCAAAAGAGTTTTAGCTGATTATCATGATGGTTTATTCACTGATATTGTGGATGATATGATATGGAAAGTAAAGCTTTATGGTTGTTATTTTGCTTCTTTAGATATCAGACAAGATAGCCGAGTACTTAGAAATCTTTTCGAAGAATGTATGAGTGATTCAGAAATTCAATTTTTGATTTCTAAAGAGTATTTATCCCTATCAGAAAAGGAAAAAATTGATTTTATTCCTCTTAAACAATCAAACATAAAGAACTATAAAACTTTTGCTGATTTAAGTCAGGATAGCTTAAATGTGATCCATTTGATCAAAGAAATACAAGCAAAAAACGGAAAAAGAGCTTGCCATCGTTTCATCATTTCTAACTGCCAAAGAGCTTCTGATGTTTTGCAACTCATGCAGTTGTTCTTATGGTGCGGTTGGGATATAGAAGAGCTAGATATTGATTTTGTTCCCTTATTTGAAACCATAGATGATTTAAAGGTTGCAGATGAGATCATGCAAAGCTTGTATCAACACCCGATTTATCAAAAGCATTTAGAACGTCGTAAAAATCGTCAGGTGATTATGTTGGGTTTCTCTGACAGTACTAAAGATGGCGGTTATCTGATGGCTAATTGGTCTATATATGATGCAAAATCAAGGTTAACCAGCACATCAAGAGAAAATGGCATTGAATTGGCATTTTTTGATGGGAGAGGGGGTCCACCAGCAAGAGGGGGAGGTAAAACACAGAAATTCTATGCATCATTTGGTAAAGATGTGGCCAATAAGCAAATCCAAATTACAGTACAAGGGCAAACCATTAGTTCTCATTACGGCACTTTTGAAAGCTCGACCAATAATATGGAGCAATTAATACATGCTGGAATTAGTTCTGCCTTAGAAAAACAAGATAAAGACACAATGGATGCTGATGAGAAGGATATTTTTAGCCAAATGGCTGATGAAAGTTATACTGCATTCATGGCATTAAGAACACATCCTTTATTTCTTAAATTTATGGAGGTGCAGAGTCCTTTAAAAATGCTTTCGCAGATTAATATCAGTAGTCGTCCGGTAAAAAGAAATGCAGACAGCGAATTAAAACTAGAAGATTTACGAGCCATTAGCTTTGTCACCTCGTGGGGGCAGTTGAAACAAAATATTCCAGGTTTTTACGGAGTAGGAACCGCTTTAAAGAAAATTAAAGAAGATAACAGATGGATAGCCGCCAAAGAGCTTTACAAAAACTCGGGGTTCTTTAAAACGGTAATAGATAACTGTATGATGTCTATGACCAAAGCTGATTTTAGATTAACAGCTTATTTAGCGGATGATAAAACTTTTGGGGCTTTTTGGAAAATGTTAAAAGCTGAATTTGATTTAACCGAACAGTTGATTTTAGAATTAACAAATACTAAAGTGCTAATGGAAAAATACCCCAGCGAGCGCCAGTCAATTTTAGTAAGAGAAAAAATTACTTTACCATTGGTGATTATTCAACGCTATGCAATTATTAAATCTTTAGAAGCTAAAACTACCGAAGCTGAAAAAGCAATTTATAATAAGCTAATTCTGAGAACGCTCTACGGAATTGTAAATGCAGCAAGAAATTCTGCTTAGATAAAATAAAAGAGGGGAACATCAATTTTGATATTCCCCTTATTCTTAAAAATACTACTTAACATAATATTAATTATAGGGCAGTAGAAGTAAAAAAAATGCAAATACGCAAAAGGTTATAAATGTGTTATTTAACATACATTAAAACAAGGGAATGGCTGTTTAAGAGAT
>JAHJVW010000153.1 GCA_018828585.1 Bacteroidota bacterium | reverse complement strand
TTAATTCTCCTTTAGCTAGGTCATTAAAGATTAGTAGTATTCCAAGGCATATCATTATTGACAAGGAAGGTAAATTAGTTTCAAGGGATGCACCATCTCCTGACGAAGAAAAACTCAAGTCTTATTTGTTGAAACTGGCAAAGGAATGATTTTATGAAGGAAATTGAAATAAGAAATAAATGATTTTAAAAGTTAATATTCCTTTTCAACCCTTCAAACTTTGTTCTTTTTACGGCCGAGTATTTGAATAAATCTTTAAACACCTCTTCTGTAATTTCTTTCCAATCTGATTTTTTGAAATATAATAAATCGGGGTGGGGTGCAAAAGCTTTTATTGGGTGAGGAACGGCAAAGCGATTATTAGGGTAAACCCAATTTAAGATACATTATAATTTGATAAACATGATTTTGAATAGGGAATCATATTTATACAAAAATAGAACTTATATTGCAGATAATTGAAATGTTTAAGATTGTGGTTTTGACAAGGATTAAATAATGCGCATTAAATTCTATCGTATGCGAAATTGAAACTTTAAAATCTTTTTTATATCTTAATTAGAAATTTTATCTACTTATCTAACTACTTATTCTATGCGTGATAACAATTGAATAGATCTTTTGAATCTGTTCGTTCGTTATCAAAATCAAATTACTTATGAAAAGAATAAAAACAATAATTTTATTAGCAATATGCTGTAATTCTTATGTCTACGCTCAATCTAATGTGGGTATTAAATTTAGTCAATTAACCACTTGGAATGATGTTTTAAAGCAAGCAGAGAAAGAAAATAAATATATTTTTTTAGATATTTATACCACATGGTGTGCACCATGCAAAGTCATGTCTAAAGAAATATTCCCTCAACAAAATGTCGGGAGATTTTTCAACCAAAACTTCATCAATGTTGCTTTGCAATTTGACACTACCAAAAACGATAATGAAGAAGTAAAAAATTGGTATGCAGAGGTAGAAAAAATTAAGGTGAAATATAAGATTGACAGTTATCCTACCTATTTATTTTTTAATCAATCTGGTGAGTTAGTTTATGAAATATTGGGAGCTTCTGAAAATGCAGATGATTTCATCTCAAAATCTAAAAACGCATTAAATCCTAATAAGCAGTACTTTCTTTTAAAATCTGAATATGAAAAAGGGAGGAGGGATTCTGCTCTTTTGAATAAACTTTTCTTTGCTGCTCGAGATTTTCAGGATAAAGATTTTTTACCCATTGTTGGTAATGAGTATTTAAAAACCCAAAATGATCTTTTATCCAAAAGTAATCTAGAGCTTATTACCATTGTAACTTCTAAAAGTACAGATATAGGTTTTGATGTTTTAAGGTTTAACTCTAATATGATTGATTCTACATTAGGTAAGTCGGTGAGTTATAAAATTGTATCAGATATTATTTCTAATGAAATAGTAATTCCTTATTTGCGTAATGGGGGTAGTAAAACAAACCTTGGTGGTGGCATGGTTAGCTATAGTGGCGAAATCAATAAAAACGTTAATTGGAATACTCTTGAATTAAAATTAAAAGAGAAATATCCTGAACTTTCAAGAAAAATAGCATTCAGTGCCAAACCTGAATATTATGATTGGACAAAAGAATGGGATAAATTCTCCGAATCCGTTGTAAATAACATCACCTTATATCCAGAATTATTAGATGATGATTTGATGAGATATTACATGTGGCGTATTATTGGTAATTGCGAGGATAAGAATATTATTAACAATACGATACAGTGGGTTAGTAATAGTAAAATATTTAAAGAAAAAAGTAATCCTATAATACTTGTTGGATATTCCATTTTATTGAATAAAAACGGAAATAAAAATGAATCAATAATCGCTATTGACGAGGCTATTGATAGTGCGAAAAAATTGAATCAAAGTAATTTTGTAGTTAGATTGGAAGAATTAAAAGTCAAAATGATAAAAGGAGAAAAGGCTTGGTGATAAGTTTTACTTTTTCATCTTATAATAAACCCAATATTCCTTTTCAAGCCCTCAAATTTTGTTCGTTTTACAGCGGATGATTTGAATAAATCTTTAAACACATCTTCTGTAATTTCTTCCCAATCGGATTTTTTGAGGTGGAGTAAATCTGGGTGGGGTTCAAAAGCTTTTTCTTGATGCGGAACGGCAAATCGGTTCCAGGGGCAAACATCTTGGCAAACATCACAACCGAACATCCAGTTGTCCATTTTTCCTTTAAATTCATCGGGAATTTGTTCTTTTAGCTCAATGGTGAGGTAGGAAATACATTTACTGCCATCCACCACATAAGGAGCAACAATGGCTTCGGTTGGGCAGGCATCTATACAACGCGTACAATCTCCGCAATGGTCGGTTAGGAAAGGTTCGTCAGCTGTTAAGTCCAAGTCTAAAATTAGCTCTCCTAAAAAAAAGAAAGAACCCGTTTGTTTAGCGATGAGGTTACTGTGTTTCCCTAACCAGCCGAAGCCTGCTTTTTGCGCCCAAACTTTATCTAAAACAGGAGCGGAGTCTACAAAAGCTCTGCCGTTTACTTCGCCAATATTTTCTGATATAAAATGGAGTAATGATTTTAGCTTGTCTTTTAATACAAAATGATAATCAGTCCCGTAAGCGTATTTAGATATTTTCGGAGCTGATTCATCATCCTGTTTTTCTTCGGTATAATAATTTAAAGCAACAGAAATTACGGTTTTGGCATCATCAACTAAGAGACGAGGGTCTAAACGTTTGTCAAAATGGTGGTTCATGTAATCCATTTTGCCGTTATAATTATTTTTTAGCCAGCTTTCTAGTTTGGGTGCTTCTTGTTCTAAAAAATCAGCTTTGGCAATCCCGCAAAAACAAAAACCCAAGCGTTCGGCTTCGGCTTTGATTTGGGAAACATATTTCTCTTTCGTGATTGCCATTGAGCAAAGATAGGCTTTTGGGAGATCATTGGTTTCTGTCTGTGAGGACACAGACCGAGGTTGAGTTATCAATTTGAGTTATCAATTTGCGTTAACGATAGTAGCGTGTACTGGCTCTGTGGTTAAGGCTTGTGCAGTATGAGCGCCGGCTGCCGGACAGGTAGGGATAGCGTGTCTCGCTATCGGGAAAACGCCCAAATAATTTTAATTCTTATTTAATAGTAATTTTAAGGCTTGGAAATAGTTTTCGTAAGCTTGAGGATGGGTGAAAAGAAATAAAAAAGGATCAATCAATTCTAACTCCATCAAATTAAACTTTCCATTGACCATGACACCATCCACTCGAGCATACAGACAACCTTTGGCAAACTGATCTACATATTGCTGCGCAATTGCAATCTGATTTTCCGTTGGATTTTGTGGATGAATGGTTCCCCCTAAATAATGTTGTACTCTAAAATCGCCTGATTTGGCTTTTTTAATTAAACTATGGCTATAAACTCCATTGAAAAAGAGGAAAGACCATTCGCCATCCGTAACAATTTCTTCTAAATAAGGCTGCACCATAAAAGCCTCTTGTTCTAACAATTCATGAATTTGTCCCTGAATTTCCGCTACATTTCCTATTCTAAAACGGAAGGTATTTTTTGAGCCGCCACTTATTGTTGGTTTAATTACCAATTCATTTTTACGAAAGATTTCGAAAAAATTGGCCAATTGAGGTTTACTGTATTTTTCGCAATACCTAGTAGGAGTGATTATTAGGCCAGCTTTTTCAATATCATGAAGATAATGTTTATCACTATTCCATTTAACAACAGCAACTGGATTTAAAAGCTTAATGTTCAGTTGTTCAATTTTATTTAGCCAAGAAGTCCACTCTTCAAACTTATCAATATAATCCCAAGTTGTTTTTATAATGGCGTACTCATAAACCGACCAGTCTACCTTTGGGCTGGACCATGTTTCTTCGGTAATTTGGAGTCCTTTATTTTTTAAAAAATTCAAAAGAATATGGTCTTCATCTTCTACAGAAGAATTGTATTTACCTAAATTTTCGTAGGTCACATAGGCAATTTGCATATCAATAAAAGGCTTTTAAATAAAAAAGAGCGAGAAGTTAATTAACACTCTATGAAATTGATTGTATATTATTTTAGATTTTTTCGCCTCTAGCTAACTTTTCCTTTCGATGCTCTTGCCACAAATAATGCATCATGGTATTCAGTACCACCGCATTCCAATCATGGTGGAGGCTTAATGAAATGTTTTTTCGCTTATTGCTGATGGATTCGATGTGCAAGATTCCTTTTTTAAGATAATATTTTAAATCATTCCATGGAACCAGTTCTATTTTTGTTTTTTTCCATAAAAAGAAACCTGAAGTAAGGGTCATCATAAATCCTTGATGGTTAACTTTAGCTTCACCAATCTCGAATTCTTGTTTTTCGTTTAAGATCTCGATGTAATGGTTTACTAAATATTTCTTCACATACTGCCAAACGCCAGACATGACATAATAATAGGTATGGTCTTCTTCTAAAAGTTCTTCGACTTTATTAGAGTTAAATTTTATACTGATGATTTTATTATTCTGGTCTAAAACATCGATATTATAATCTTTTTGCTTTGGTTTTTTTACACTTCCAATTAAGGACACACCATATCTAATCGCTTTTACGTCTTTACAAGCGATGCTAGTATTGTTAACTTGAATATGATCTTTATCGATTTTTATTTTTTGATTAGAGGAAGAGATGACGATGTCAACGTCAAAATTGTGTGTATTCATAGACAAATTATAGTAGTTTATTCGATTTAAAAAAGTGTTCCTGTGCCGCCTAATTTTAATTTTCCCAAATGTATGTAGGCTGCTTCTGTGGCTTCACGCCCTCTTGAAGTTCTCATTAAATAACCTTCCTGAATCAAAAATGGTTCATAAACTTCTTCAATGGTTCCTTCATCTTCGCCAACTGCGGTTGCAATAGTCTTTAATCCAACAGGTCCACCTTTAAATTTGTCGATAATGGTAGAAAGAATTTTGTTGTCCATCTCATCTAAACCATGTTCATCCACATTTAGTGCGTTTAACGCGTATCGGGCAATCTCAGTTTCAATTTCTCCATTTCCTTTGATTTGTGCGAAATCTCTGGTTCTTCTTAATAAAGCGTTGGCAATACGCGGTGTCCCACGACTTCGCCTTGCAATTTCGAATGCACCTTCATCCGTGATAGGCGTTTTTAATATTTGAGCAGAACGTAAAACAATGGTAGTTAATAATTTTGCATCATAATATTGCAAACGAGAGTTTATCCCGAATCGAGCCCTTAAAGGGGATGTTAGTAAACCCGAACGTGTGGTAGCACCCACTAGGGTAAAGGGATTTAAAGTGATTTGTACGGATCGAGCATTTGGCCCACTTTCCAGCATGATGTCAATCTTAAAATCCTCCATTGCAGAATAGAGATATTCTTCTACCAAGGGACTTAGGCGATGAATCTCATCAATAAATAAGATATCGCCTGTATCTAAATTTGTCAATAAACCGGCTAAATCACCTGGTTTATCTAAAACTGGTCCGCTGGTAATTTTAATACCTACGCCCATTTCATTGGCAATAATATGCGAAAGTGTTGTTTTTCCTAATCCCGGAGGGCCATGTAAAAGCACATGATCTAAAGCTTCACCTCTCAATCTTGCTGCCTGAACAAAAATTCTTAGATTCTCTAAAATTTTTTCTTGCCCAGTAAAATCTTCAAACTCTTGCGGACGAAGCACTTTTTCAATCTCTTTGTCAGTCGAGTTTAAGTTTTCAGCATTTGGATCAAGATTTTCATTCATGGGATGAAGATAAGGAAATGTCGAATTGTTTTAAGGATGCTATTTTTCCACAATTGTATTTTCAATAAAAAAGACCTGCTCCATTTAGGGAACAGGTCTCGATTTATACATGAAAAGAAGTTATTTGGAAAAGACAGAGTTAATGGCATCGCCTACCTCGTGATTGGTATTTGACTTAAAATCTAAACCTAATAGTTTAGCTATAGTTTGTGCGAATTGGTTATGATAGATAATGGTTGAACTAGCAGGCATAATCCCTCTAGCAGGAGTATCTGGACCCATGATCGCAAACCAAGTTTGTTTTGAGTTAGGAATTTCGGTTCCATGGCTTCTCCAGCTTTTAGGCGAATCGTCTCCACGTCCATGATCGCAGGTAATCAATAGTGTTGTTTGATCTTTATAAAATGGATCACTTTGAATCGTATTCCATAAATCTTGAAGCATTTTATCCTCATTATGAGCTTGCTTTAAATAAAATTGATAATATCCGCCATGGGCATAATCATCCGTTTCGTCAAAAGCTATGTACAAGGCTTTTGGATGCTTGTCCAACATAAATTGTTTTGCGAATTGATAAGTCAATACATCAGGTCTTACATCATCACCAACAGGTGAAAGCATTTCATGTTGCATTTCATTCAACATGTTTATTTGCGGGTTTTCTAATTTAAGATCATTGATACCTGAATTTACTAATACTCCTGAACGCTTATCATTTAATATGTACGGAAAGACATCCCATGAACTGAAAGCTGCAACTTTCCCTTCATATCCTTTTTGTTGATTGATAAACTCCAAAACGTTAATGTTCGGATTGTAAATCTTGTCGTTGCTGTTCACCCTTTTGTCAGGAAAGCCAGTCATGATTTCGTTATAGCCCGGATATGAAAAATAATAGGGGTTCGAAACTTCTTCTTTATTTCCCAAATCTCTGTTGCCGTATAGTTGCCCTTTTTGCATTACAGTAGACCATAGGAAGGGCATCAATAGCGCTCTTCTTTTTTCAGTCTGATCATTCCAGAAAAGTTGATTCACTTCTTTTTTATTAGGTGTGAATTCGGAATTGATAATGGTAGAATCGGCTCCTCTGAATATTTCTTGCCACCTTAAGCCATCAAGTGTGACAACAATGATATTTTTTGTTTTTGTTTGAGAGAATGCGTTCGCTGCAAAGGCAACTATTAGAAAGAGTAGGGTTGATTTAATTTTCATGATGTCAAATTATTTAATGATCCATGGTGCTAAATTGATATCATCTTTGCCGGCGTATTGACTTTGCAATGCAGATTGATAATTGTCAGAATTCGAAGTTAACTCAGAATTCGGATATTTAAATCTTAAAGGAATACGACCACTATTACCGGTACCCACGCCAGTTGTGAAGTTTGGAATTCCTGTACGACGATAATTGTAGAAAGCTTCGAGACCTGAATGTCTGAACATGGCCAGGTACTTTTGGTTAATAATTTGGTTAATACCTGTAGCGTTATTTCCCGCATATTTTACATCAGCCTGTAAGTAGTAATTTGCCCAGTTGGTGTTCACGGTATAAGAATTATAGTTCTGACTTTTTGTTGGATCCGTAGCGCCTGGCTTATAAAAATAAGCGGTAAATGATCCGGTTGTTGGGATGCCGTAAAAATCCCATGAGGACTGAATACCTTTGATATACCAACCTTCTGCATTTCCACTAACCCAACCACGGTTGATGGCTTCCGCAATATTAAAACACATTTCTGGGTATCCAATTTGTACAGATGGTTCTGCTGTAAATGTTGAATAATAGCGTTTTCTATTGATGAAGGAATACTTTTGCAAACCTGCATTGCTATACATGATTCCTAAATCTAAGCCTGGGTCGGCACCTACAAATGAGTTAAAATCTGTAGGGCTTTGATTGAGTTGATCAACGTAATATCTGGCGGGTTCATTGGTTACAAATACCCGTGGGTCTTTTGCTTGTGTAAGCAGGCCAACATAGGTGGCAGAAGAATTGTTCCTTGAGTTGTCAAAACCATAATTCTCTGGATTGTTCGGGTATTTGTTGGTTTTATCATTATAGATAAACTGTAAATTATCAGCCGAACTTTGAAAGATTGGATATTTAGTGGGGTTATTGATGATATTCGCAAATTGTTGTTTGATATTTAAATCCGTATCGTTTTCTTTTTTGCTAAGCTCAATCAGTAACCTCAACTTAAAGGAGTTGACGGTTTTTTGCCATTTGCTAAGATCGTTACCAAAATAGATGTCACCATCTATACTTCCTTTTTTATTGGCAATTACTGAGGCAAATTCAGTATTGGCTTCTTCCAGCCATGTTAAGGATTGTTTGAAAACATCTTTTTGACTATCATAAACCGGAGTCAGATTCTCGGTACCTTTTAATGCCTGGGTCATCGGGATGTCTCCTAGTTGTAAACTCATCTTTGTAAAAAAGTAGGCTCTGAAGAATTTACCCATTGCTGTGTAAGGGTTTACAGTTTCCTGTCCTGCCTTTGTGGCTTCTTCTTCCATCTTGATTACATTTTTCAGTGTCGTGTAATAAACATTTCCCGAACCAAAATCATAACGGTTGTTACCATAATAATCATAGTTGTTGAGGTAATATTGATCCCAAACTTCGTAGCTGGAAAATGGTCTGTCATATAAATTGGTTAATACACCTGTTAAAATTAAGTTTGCAGGAGCAGTGGTTGGTTTATTTTCATTGACCGATAATTTATTTAAATCTTTCTTACAACCTGCACTTAGGATGATCAATCCCAGGCATAAAAATAAAGAACTTTTTATGTGCTTTCTCATGATTTTTAATTTTAAAAATTAGAATGTTATGTTTAAGTTCACACCATACCTTCTAAGCGTAGGCGTTTGTAAAGCCGTTGAGCCGGTTGAATAATTGTATTGATCTAAGTCCACATCTTTAAATCTTTTGTCTTTATAGAAATAGAGTAAGTTTCTACCCACTAAGGATAAAGATGCTTTTGATATTGGCGTTTTTTGTAAAAGCTTCCTTGGCAAGGAATAGGTGAAGGTAACTTCTCTTAGCTTTGCAAAAGTTTTGCTCATTAAATTGGCTTCCGAAACGTTATAGAACTTACTCACATAATCCTGCACAAAGACTTTGGAAGTGTTTGCTGCAAATTTTAACGCATCATAATTGGTAATGGCACCAGTTACTGGATCGTAATTAATTTTCACCCCGTTAGATACAATCACTCCCCCACCAACATAAGATCCACCATAACCAGACTGACCAAAGTTTTGCCAGTCGGCATATCTTGCAGCACCCAAAGCTCCTTCTACCGTTTCGATATTTCGTCCTCCACGCATGGTTTTATTGTGCATGTAGTCAGTAGTAACGCCTCCAACAGAACCATCAAATTGGAAGCTTAAGTTCAAGTTTTTATAAGTAAAGCTATTATTAATTGCCCATGCAAAATCTGCATTGTAATTTCCTAAATATTGAGCTATTGGTAAAGTAAGGGGTTTACCTGCAGCATCGTTGATGATTTGTCCATCTGGTGTTCTCGCGAATGCACTGGTGTAAAACTTGTCAATTCTATCTCCTTTATGAAAGAAGGTGTTATAGGTATTCTGACCAGAAGGCAGTTCCTGATAAACGTCCTTAAACTTTGACCAATTTACTAAAACGTCCCATTTGAAGCCATTTGAATTTTGGAATGGCGTTCCATTTAATGTTAATTCTAAACCCGTCTTTTTAGTTTTCAAAGCATTTAACACCAATGTATTGTAGCCTGTAGCGGTAGATATTGAATTGCTCAATACCCTCGGGCCATCTATATATTGGAAGGCCGTTCCTGAAAAACCTAATCTGTTGTTTAAAAATTTAACATCAATACCTTCTTCAAAAGAAATACGATTGGAAGTTTTTAAATCCTGAGCATATAATTTGTCAGAATAATAAGCCGCAGTTTTCGAATCATATGGTTTTGAGGTAGAATAAACAGGTGTTAGTGAATATCCTGGACCTCCATAAGGAGAAGTGTAATTGTTGCCATAACCCAAAGGATTATCATATAAACTCAAACCAGAAGGTCTTCCACCTAATTGTGTAATGGAGTTAAATGGTGCAGCTCCAATGGTGGAATAGGTATCATCAGTTCTTACCGCGGCGAATGATCCTCTTAATTTCAAGAAAGAAATTGCTTTAGGAGTTTTGATGTAATCAGACAAAACAGTTGAAGCTGACACACTTGGATAGAAATAGGAAGTTGGTGTTTGAAAAGCAGAAGATTTATCAACTCTACCTGTTGAGGATAATGTTGCATATTTTCCAAAGCCTAAATCAACGGAATAATAAGCACTTAAAACCCTCATTTGAGATGCAAAGCTTGAGGCTTGCACTGGATTTAAAGAGTTCCCAAAGTTATATACACCAGGTACATTCAAATAATCTGTAGTCGTGAAAATGGAATTGTATCTGAAATTTCGGATGTTTCCACCCACTAAACCAGATAGGTCAAGGAATTTAGCAACCTTATAATTATAATTTACTAATAGTTCGTTATTGTTTTCGAACAGATGACGATTATCCTCTCTATAATCACCCTGATTTCCTTCTCTACCGTAAGGATGAGCAGAAAAGGGCATTTTTTCATTTCTTAATAAATCATAAGTTGTGGCTTGTGTTCTTAGTGTCGCATTTAAATGATTATTGAAAGTATAATTCCCTGAAATGTATCCATAAATATCATTTTTATAATGACCTCTGGTCCAATATTGAGTCATTAAATAGGGATTATGGTAACGCTGATATTCCGCAAAAACAGACTGTACACCAACCTGGCCAGGCGCCCAAACCGCTTTGATATCTGGAGCATTAATATCCCAATCAGCACCAGTCCAAACTGCAATGTTATAGATTAAACTATTGGGTCCATAATCGACATCAGGGAAATTATCTGTGTATTGTCTGTTATAATTTAAGTTGGCTTCAATCTTGAATTTTGGACTGGCTTTGTAGGAGCCATACATGTTGAAATTGCTAATGCTTAAATCGTTATTAGGAATGATTGCTTGCTGGTATGACTGTGATGCAGAAAATCTCATGTTTAAATTATCCTGATTGATACTTAAGGATAAGTTATTGGTTGTTTGAAACCCAGCTCGTAAAAAGTTCTTTAAATTGTCCTTCCCTCTGGCAATATAAGGCGTTGGAATTCTTTTGCCTGTTATTGGATCAATAGGGCTGTCATATTGAGCAATTAACTGTCCATTGAAGTAAGGTCCCCAAACATCGTAATCACCATCTACTCCACCGGGAGCACCCCCTTTACCGTTTACGAATGTATAAAAGGTATTTTCACCTCCTCCATACAAATCCTGGGTTCTTGGAAATGCCAGAAATCCTTTATCAATTGAATTGGTTGAATTAAACTCAACGGTAAACCCATTTTTGCCTGTAGTACCTTTCTTTGTCGTGATTAAAATCGCTCCATTTTGTGCTCTACTTCCGTAAAGTGCAGCTGCAGCTGGTCCTTTTAATACGGTATAAGAATCTATATCATCTGGACTGATATTCCAAGTATCAGAACTGATTGGGATACCATCTACAACGTATAAAGAAATTTCGTTACCTCTTAATAATACGGTAGGTTTTCTTAAAAGTTCGGCAGATGGTCCAACAGATAATCCAGCAATTTTTCCAGTTAAGCCTGTTATTGGGTTTTGGTCTCTTGCTTTTACCAAATCTGCCCCTTTTACTTCTTGTACCGCATAACCTATTGTTTTGGCCTCTTTTTTAATACCTAAGGCGGTCACGACAACTTCATTCAGGTTTTTGGCATCATCTTCCAGTACTACGTTGAGTGGTGCCGTATTTTTTAATACTATTTCCTGATTTTTGAATCCAAGAAATGAGAACTTTAAAGTTTGTCCCACCCGGGCGTTGATACTGTAATTACCGTTTACATCACTGGTAGTTCCCAGTTTTGTTTCTTTAATGAGTACACTAACGCCAGGAAGAGGTATTCCTTTGCTATCAGTGATTTTTCCTTTAATTGCATCTTGTCCTGATGCAATTAAAGGGATGAATAAGCCAAATACGAAGAGGATTAAGCTTACCTTTTTAATGACGTAAATTAATTTCATATGTTAAAGTTTTAGTGGTTTTAAAACTTAACAATATTAGCATGTGTTTATTAATATTAAACAAAGTTTATTTTAAGTAAACTTTAAGTTTTGATAAACTAAATATTAAACAGGTGTAAAATTAAAGTACTATTCATTTCCAATAAGGTGTTTAATGGCTTTTTGCTTAAGAATATCTAGATCAATCACTTGCCGATTTGTGAATTTTGCTTCGTCATCCCAGGTTCGAATTAAAATCATTAAGTCTTTATCCGGATGGTTTTCAAACTCTTCAGCTTCTTCTTTTGTCATCATCCCACCCTGGTATTCTAAAGTCATTTTACTTGCTTCGGATAATTTTTCTAGATAATCAGGGAATCTATAAGTAAGGTATCTTTTAGCCTCCACATGGCTTTTAACAAGTCTGGCAACTCGTTTTGAAAACCCTCTTTTTAAAAGAAATTGGGCACCTAAATCTTCATGAAAAGCAATACCAAAATGATCCATTTTTTCAAGTTTATCATCTACATCAATCAAATGTCCTATATCATGAAAAAATGCAGCTAAAATAACTTCATCATCATAACCAGCCTGCATAGCTAGTTCTGCAGCCTGCGACATGTGTTCTATTTGAGATACTGGCTCTCCAATGTAATCCTGATTTCCAAAGCGTTGGTAAAGATCAATAATTTCATCGACTATTAAAATGATGTTTTCGTGTTGTTCATTCATATCAATTGATAAATCTAATTTTATGAAATGAAGTTTTTGTTATTTGAAAATTAAATTTATACTTCGATAAATTATTTTTCTGTATTGATTGCATTAAAAATAAAACAACTATATATTGACCCAAATTGAAGATGTAATCTATGCAAGACGATATAATTTTAAAAATTGGTGAAGAAATAAAGACCAGGAGAAAGCAAATTGGAATAACAATACAAGAACTTGCCGACAAATCTAATGTAAGTAAAGGCTTAATCTCACAAATAGAAAATGGCAGAACAATGCCTTCCTTAATGGTGCTGATTGATATCATTAAATCTTTGGATACAGATTTAAATGTATTCTTTAAAGAAGTGCAATCCACAAAGGAATTTGATGCCGTGATCGTTAAAAGGAAAGAAAGCTATCAAAAGTTTGAGAAGGAAGATACCTTTGGTTTCCACTATAAAAGAATTTTTACCAAAACCTTTACGAAGAATACCATAGATATGGTGATTTTGGATCTAGAACCCAACTCCTCAAGGCCAATGGTCATTACCGAGGCTTATGAATATAAATATCTGATTAAAGGACAGGTTGATTACCAATTTGAGGATCATACTTATCATCTAAATGAAGGTGATTCTATTTTATTTGATGGACGCCTACCCCATACCCCAGTAAATAATTACGGCAGTACATGTACCATGCTTATTCTTTATTTTTTTGAGGATTAATTGACTGAAGGTATTTCTTAAAGAAAACTTAATACTAATTTTGTTTAATTTTAATAAACAATGTTTAGTATTGGTAATCAAAATTTAGAAATATGTCCGATATAAAACTAGTAGTTCTGGATATGGCCGGAACTACCTTAAAAGATGATCAAAATGTAGCTCAAGCTTTTCATGAAGCCATGAAAATTCAAGGCTACGATATTCCTTTTCAAAAGATTAATCCATTAATGGGGTTTAAAAAAACTGAAGCAATTATGATGATGCTAAAGGAATATGAAACCGAATCAGAAAGAATAACTACCACATTAATTGATATCATTCATGAAGATTTTATTGAAATCATGATTGAATTTTATGAACATTCAAGTGATATCTGCGCCTTGCCGGGTGTGGAAGAAACCATGGAAATCATTAAAAGTAAGGGAATAAAAATCGGTGTAGATACCGGCTTTTCCAAGCAAGTGGCTGAGCTGATCGTCAAAAGATTAGGCTGGAGGGAAAAGGGATTAATTGATGTATTAGTGGGTTCAGATGAAGTAGAAAAAGGGCGTCCTTATCCATACATGATTGAAAAGATGATGGCCGAATTGTCGATTGAAAAGGGGTCAGGGATTGCCAAAGTTGGAGATACAGAAGTTGATGTGCAGGAGGGTTTTAATGCAGGTTGTAAATATGTGATCGGGATCACGACTGGGGCCTATACCCGAGCGGAGCTGGAGAAAGCTAAACCCACTCATATTGTAGATTCATTCAAAGAGATACTGCCAATTATACTTTCCTAGCTTTAAATGTCATGTTTGCAGAGCTAAAAAAATCTGTTGGTAAATTAAATTATCCCAGTGTTTCTATATTGACAGCTATCGCTGCATTTGGTGCTTATACCTGTATGTATGCCTTTAGAAAAGCTTTTGCTGCAGGGACTTTTCCTGATCAACAAATTTTAGGTTTAGATTATAAAGTTTGGCTGGTGATTGCTCAAGTTTT
>JAHJVW010000152.1 GCA_018828585.1 Bacteroidota bacterium | reverse complement strand
TAAATGTGAAACTATTTATTGAAAATAGTAAAACTCTTTAAAAAAAAAGAGACCGCCTTTTTGAGACAGCCTCTTTTTTATTTCTTGTCTACGCTATATTTACCAGGTCCAACAAATAGTAAAAGAAAAAATGCCAAGCCAGTTTCAATAGCATGTGATGCGCCCATCCACCCATCGCCAGCAGAAAAATGATGCGCTGCCGCAACAATTAGGGTGATGATAATTAGTATTGCCGCAGGTCTAAATAATAAACCTAATACAATTAGGAGCCCTCCAATTCCTTCTGAAAAGGATGCCATAAATCCCCAAAAAGCAGGTAAAAAATCAATTCCAAAGTTATGCATACTTGCGCCCACACCTAACCATAATTTTGGTCCGCCCATTAATTTTGGCACACCATGAAACATCATCATTCCGCCTAATCCAATTCTGCCAATTAGTAAGCCAATGTTTTTGAAATTTGAAATTTTTGATAAGTAAGCCATTATCTGTAGTTTAATTTAATAATATCTTTTGCGACATTTAATTCAATATCCTTCCCAAAAATCAAAGCGCAGTTATTTTTAATGTGACCGGCAGGAAAATCATAACAAACCGGATAACTATACTTAGAAACTATTTCGTCAACTATTTCATATGCATCCCAACCAAAAAAAGGCTCATCCTCTTTTATTGATGTAAAGCCTCCTAAAATTAAACCGGCTAAATTCTTTAATTTTCCTGCTCGGTCCAATGTTCTCATCATCCTATCTATAGTGTAATGATATTCACCGACTTCTTCAATAAAAAGGATCTTTCCCAAATAGTCAAAATCGCTCACAGAGTTTAAACAAGCTGTTAATAAACTCAAGTTCCCTCCAATCAATTCTCCTTTTGCGTTTCCAGTTTTGTTTTTAGGATGAGCCGGAATTTCATAAGTCAATTCATCACCAAATAAAGATTTCCTTAAACTTTCTAATCCCGAAGATGTACTATCTGGAATGGTTGAAGGCATTTGCCCATGGATACTTTGAATACCCATACTTTGTAATTGTAGATGAAAAACAGTAATATCACTAAAACCAATCACCCATTTTGGATTTTTCAATAGTGGTGTCCAATCAATATCATCTACTATTCTGATACATCCGTAACCTCCGCGGGCTGCGATAATGGCTTTTATTTCGCCATCGTCTATAAAGCGCTGCATATCCTTAGCTCGTAATTCATCCGTCCCAGAAAACTGATGGAAAACAGCGTCAACAGTTTCTCCTAAAACCACCTCTAAGCCCCATGCCTCCAAGAGTTGGATAGCAGCTGTCATTGGTGTTTTTAATGATTTCGCTGGACAAGTGATGGCTATTTTGTCGCCTTTTTTTAAAAATTGAGGTTGAATCATGGTGTTAAAGATGGTCTAAATCATTTAAGTCTTTATATCTGCCTGCTGCTTTTTTCGCTTTAATTAGATGTGCATAGGATATAAGATTTACCTTTAAACCCTCTACATCAACTAAAGAGAATTCTTTTATAGAATCATGAAATTCTAAGCCTTTACAATGTGTAAGTATATCAATACCTACCGGCGGTCTTCCATAAGAAAAAACTTCATTTTCTGAATTCAAGAAGTCTTCTAATTTCATAATTTGCTAAAATTTTCATTGGATTTGTTGACCCAAATGTCCATATTATCGGTTGACCTAGGATAACCATGTAAAATAACGGAATATCCACCCACAAGTATATATTCTACTTGGTGTAGGTTTAATAGTTCAATGAACTCTCTAAAATCAGCATTGAAAATATTACCCACGTTTTGATTTGATTTCTAGTAAATCTTTCTGCATTCTAATTTCTGGTTGATTAACCAATCCGTAAGCAATTTTAGTCATCAATACTCCTGCTTCTAACCTTTCGGCATAAGATTTAGTTTTCCAAAAATCTTTTTGAATATCAGCTTCTTCAAAGCTACTTTTCTTAAATGAAGATTTATCAAATCGCATATTTCAAATATAATAAGATTACATTCATTAATAATCAAATCAGCTAAAGCTATTTAATATCATGCTTAAACAGCTATCTTTGCAAATTAATAAAACAAATTATTTCTGTTTTGACGAAGAAAAATTATAAAAGATATACCATTACTTCTGCTTTGCCTTATGCAAACGGACCTTTACATATTGGACATTTGGCTGGTGCTTATTTGCCTGCCGATATTTTTGTGAGACACTTGCGCTTGCAAAAGAAAGATGTGGTTTATGTATGCGGTTCTGATGAGCATGGAGCAGCCATTACGATTAAAGCAAAGAAAGAAGGGACGACTCCGCAAGCGATTATTGATCAATATAATTCGCAGATCAAGAAGAGTTTTGAGGATTTTGGGATCGCTTTTGATATTTATCACCGCACTTCTTCGCCGATTCATCATGATTTATCGAAAGAGTTTTTCTTGAATTTGTATGAGAAAGATGAGTTTATCGAGAAATTCTCTGACCAATATTTTGATGAAGAATATCAACAATTTTTGGCCGATAGATACATCATTGGAACTTGCCCAAATTGCGAAAACGATAATGCTTACGGCGACCAATGTGAGAAATGTGGCACTTCACTCAGTCCTACAGATTTAATTAACCCTCGCTCCACTTTGAGTGGAAATGCACCGATATTAAAACCCACTAAACACTGGTATTTGCCTTTAGATAAATATCAGCCTTGGCTAGAAAAATGGTTGTTGGAAGGTAAAAAGGATGTTTGGAAAACGAATGTTTACGGTCAATGCTCATCGTGGTTGAAGCAAGGTTTACAACCTCGTTCCATGACTCGCGATTTGGATTGGGGTGTGGATGTGCCTTTGGAAGAAGCCGCTGGAAAGAAATTATATGTTTGGTTGGATGCGCCAATCGGCTATATTTCGGCCACCAAACAATGGGCAATTGATAAAGGAAAAGATTGGCAATTATACTGGAAACAGCAGCCAAATGAGGAAGATAATTCTTGTTTGATTCACTTTATCGGCAAGGATAACATCGTTTTCCATTGCATTACTTTTCCATCTATTTTACATGCTCATGGCGATTATATTTTACCCGAACAGGTGCCAGCGAATGAGTTTTTGAACCTAGAAGGCGATAAATTATCGACCTCAAGAAATCATGCGGTTTGGCTTCATGAATATTTGGAGGCATTTCCTGGAAAGCAAGACGAGTTACGTTATGTCTTAACTTCTATCATGCCCGAAACGAGTGACAGTGAGTTTACTTGGAAAGATTACCAAGCTAGAGTGAATAATGAGCTGGTAGCCATTTTAGGGAATTTTGTGAACAGGGTGATGATTCTGATGCATAAGTATTTTGATGGAAAAGTTTTGGGTGGTACAAAATTCACTAATCAATCTTTGTTTGATGAAGTGGGATCAGCCTATGATGGGGTTGAAACTTATTTAAATGATTTCAAATTCAGGAATGCTATATCAACAGTGATGGATGTTGCCAGATTAGGAAATCGATATTTAACCGAGAATGAACCTTGGAAAACTTTTAAAGAAAGTCCGGAAGAAGCTCGTGAAGTATTGCAAAACTGTTTGCACATCATTGCACACATGGCTACTTTGGCTCAGCCATTTTTACCACATACTTCAGAGAAAATATTCGGAATGCTGAATATGGAAAAAAACGTTTTGAATTATGATGAAGAAATCATTTTTGCAGATGGTCATCAACTAAATCCAGCAGCTTTACTGTTTGAAAAAGTGGAAGATGCAGTGGTAGAAGCGCAAATTCAGAAATTAGCCAACGCGAAAGAATTAAATACAATGGAAACAAAAGTATCGGTTTTACCAGCGAAAGAAAACATTAATTTTGAGCAATTTACAGGATTAGATATCCGCGTAGGAACAATATTGGAAGCAGAAAAAGTAGCCAAAACTAAAAAATTGTTGAAATTAAAAATTGATACTGGACTAGACCAGAGAACGGTAGTATCTGGCATAGCGGAATATTTTGAGCCAGAAAATATTATTGGACAGCAAGTGAGTATTTTGGTGAATTTAGAACCGAGAGAAATCAAAGGAATCCTTTCACAAGGAATGATTTTGATGGCCGAAAATTCGGAAGGAAAACTTACTTTTGCAGCTCCTGTAGATAATTTTGCTGCTGGAAGTGTGATAAGATAATTTTAGATTGACGAATAACGATTTTAGATTTTTTAATCGTAAATCTAAAATCACTCAATCAAAAATTGAAAAGGTCCCGTAGTTCAACGGATAGAATAGAAGTTTCCTAAACTTTAGATATGAGTTCGATTCTCGTCGGGACCACAAAAGAGGCAGTCTCTTTTATTTTTTTAAAGAGTTTTACTATTTTCGATAACTATTTTCACATTTATTTGGTATAATTACTTGATTTACATATATTTAAGTGTAAATCAGAATTAAAAAATGCCCAATAAGACACCTACTTTCAAGCCTTACAATCAGCATCAAATCATGATGCTTCCTC
>JAHJVW010000151.1 GCA_018828585.1 Bacteroidota bacterium | reverse complement strand
GTGATTCTTTTCAAAAGATAGAAAAACTTGTTTTACTTTAATCGCACTTAATCCCTTGAAATTTTTAGATTTACAGTATGAAATTCAAATTTTGCGCTCTCTCTGCTTCGCTTGTTTTTTTGGGATTATTGAACTCTCATGCTCAAACAAATAGCGGCACTACAACTGATGGTAGAAACGGAAATACCATTACAACCGCAGTTCCATTTTTGTTAATTACACCTGATGCTAGAGCAGGAGCGGCGGGAGATGCAGGTGTTGCAACCTCACCAGATGTAAATGCAACTTATTGGAATCCGGCAAAACTAGCTTTTTTAAAAAGCCAGTATGGTTTTTCACTTTCTTACAGTCCATGGTTGCAAAAACTAGTTCCTGATATCAGTTTGTCTTATATTAATGGTTTTTATCGTTTAGATGATAGAAATGTGATTGGAGGTTCTTTAAGATATTTTTCTTTAGGACAAATTCAGTTAGTTGATGCTAATCAAACAAATTTAGGAACTTATAGCCCAAACGAATTATCGGTTGACGGCTCATTTTCCAGAAGCTTTGGTGAAAATTTTTCATTAGGTACAGCTTTAAGGTTTATTTATTCTAATCTTTCTTCAGGTGTAATTGATGGCAGTCAGAATAAACCAGGTACCGCTGTTGCAGCAGATATTTCAGCTTTTTATCAAGAGGATAAAGATTTTCTTGGAAGTCCAGCGACTTTGGCTTTTGGCTTAGATATTTCTAATATCGGTACTAAGATGAGCTATTCTGATGGTAGCCCAAAATATTTTATACCTACAAATATGCGTTTAGGTGGTGCTTCAACGTTTCATTTAGACGGTTTTAATGATTTCACCATTGCTTTAGATTTGAATAAATTATTAGTTCCAACACATCCAATATATGATAATAAAGGAAGAATTATTGCAGGTAAAGACCCAAATCGTTCTGTCCCAGCTGGGATTTTTGGTTCTTTTTCTGATGCACCAGGCGGTTTTTCAGAAGAAATCCAAGAAGTTAGCATTTCAACAGGCTTAGAATACTGGTATAATAATCTTTTCGCAGTTAGAACGGGATATTTTTATGAAAATCCAAACAAAGGAAATCGTCAATATTTAACATTAGGTTTAGGTTTGAAATACAATATTGTTAACATTGATCTTTCTTATTTATTAGCAAATCAACAAAAATCACCTTTGGCTAATACACTTAGATTCTCCTTAGTTTTTAATTTCAATTCACAGGTAAAAACTAATTAATGAAGTTAAAAGTCGGCTTTGGTTTTGATGTTCATCAATTAAAAGATAATCATCCTTTTGTTTTGGGAGGCGTTCATTTAGAACATCATAAAGGTGCTTTCGGACACTCAGATGCTGATGTTTTAGTTCACGCAATTTGCGATGCCTTATTAGGAGCTGCAAATCTTAGAGATATTGGTCATCATTTTAAAAATACCGACGAAAGATGGCGAGGAATTAGTAGTTTAATTCTACTAACCGAATGTGTGAAGATGTTAAAGGAAAAAGGCTACAGCATTAACAATGTAGACGCAATGCTTTGTTTGGAAGCACCAAAAGTAAATCCCCACGTTTCTGAAATGAAAATAAATATTGCTAAGGCTATGGATTTAGATGAAGATGATATCTCCATAAAAGCGACCACCAATGAAACTATGGGATTTATTGGTAGAGAAGAAGGTGTGGTTGCCTATGCAGTATGTTTGATTCAAAAATAAAAATAAACAGAAATCCGATCATCTATTTTTTTAAGCTAAGCTTTAGTAATTAAAGCTCTATATTCAGATAAAGCTGCTAAAGAAAAAGTGACGGCTTCTGAGTGATTCAAATGAGTAGAGTTTTTAAACAGATTTTTAACACTTACTTTAACATAATCAGCAAATGTTCCATTCTATGGTAATTTTAAAATTTTGAAATCAGCATTTTTGAAGTTTGCATTTTCTTCTCAATTAGTTCCGGTATTAATTATTACTGCTTCATTTAACCTATATTAATCAGTATAATCAAGAACCTCAATTATCACTCAAAAGCCATCGGAATCTAAACTCATCGAAAACTTTAAGCCTGTATAGTTAACTCTGGTAATCAAGTAATCTTTACGATTAATCAAGCGGCCTTAATATGTGCTAATTTCTCTCCACTTTTAAGGACACGTTTAGGAATTTCCTTATAAACTAAATTTTTGATCTACTCCTTCAAGAATGAGTGCTTGCATTCATTTAATTTCTGAATTTATATATTATAAATCCTACGATAAATACAATAAGTACAATGATAAAAATAGCTGAGTAAAAGCCTGCTTTGAATATACCTTCGATTGCAGAGCAGCTACTTAGTAACACGGTTAATAATAAAATAGGAGTAAATAAGGTTAACTTTCTCATGTTTGAATAATAAAAAACGGGAAGATTAATTTCTTCCCGCTTAAATATTCTAAAAATTCATGCCAAAATTATTTTGCAGCAGCAAAACGTTTGGCAACAGCATCCCAGTTAATTACATTAAAGAATGCTGCAATGTAATCAGGACGTTTATTTTGATATTTTAAATAGTAAGCGTGTTCCCAAACATCCATTCCTAAAATTGGAGCTCCACCACAACCAACACCAGGCATTAATGGATTGTCTTGATTGGCCGATGAGCAAACTTCTAATTTGCCATCTTTATTAACACAAAGCCAAGCCCAGCCTGATCCGAAACGAGTAGCCCCAGCCTGAGAAAATGCAGTTTTAAATTCATCGAAAGAACCGAAAGCAGCATCAATTGCTGATGCTAATTCTCCTGTTGGAGTTCCGCCAGCATTTGGACCCATCACACTCCAAAATAAAGAGTGATTAAAATGCCCACCACCATTATTTCTTACAGCTACTGGGTATTTATCAATGTTTTTACAAATATCTTCAATGGAAGAACCGTCCTCTTTACCTTCTAAAGCTTTGTTTAGATTGGCAACGTAGGCAGCATGATGCTTATCATGGTGGATTTCCATGGTTGTTTTATCAATATTCGGTTCTAATGCGTCTGATGCGTATGGTAACGCAGGTAATTCAAAAGCCATAATATGTTTTTTAAATGGTTATTAATTAATATTTACTAAGGTAACTACCCAAGTTTAAAGATTGTTCATTTTTATGTTAAGATTTGTTTCTTTTCGAGATAAAAAACTCTTTTACTAGGGTTCCGCATTCATTTTCTAAAATTCCACCTATCCACTCTGTTTTAGGATGTAAAATGGGTTGCTCTAAACGAGAGAATCCTCTTTGCAAATCATAAGCACCAAAAACAATCCGACTAATTTGTGTCCAATAAGCTGCGCCAGCACACATTACACAAGGCTCAACAGTCACGTATAAAGTGCAATCTGTTAAATATTTAGCACCTAAAAAATTTGCAGCAGCAGTAAAAGCCTGCATTTCGGCATGGGCTGTCACATCGTTTAATCGCTCTGTTAAGTTATGTCCTTTCCCAATAATCCTGCCATTTATCACTAAAATTGCTCCAATCGGAACTTCATCTGCTTCTAAGGCTAATCTCGCCTCTTTTAGCGCTTCTTTCATAAAAAATTCATCCGGTGAGACAATAGGTTCGTTAGTAAAGGAATAATATTTCATGCTTGGTGATTTATATCAGCGAAAGCGTAAAGATAGATTTTATCTTTTTTATTTGTCAAACTGGATGAAGTTCGATAGCTATCGGACAAAGAATAAATAAAAGAATTTGGGCATTCGAGCGGGCTTTACATTCATACTGCTCAGGCATTATCCACAAGGCCGGTATATATTTCAATCCCTAATGCAAAAACTCAAATCATCTTACTTCCATTAGGTACTTTCCTCTGCAAAGTAGACAGTACAATATTTCCATTTTCATCAGCAAAACCCGTCACTAAAAATTCCGACATGAATTTGCCAATCTGTTTTTTTGGAAAATTTATTACGCCAATTATTTGTCTTCCAACTAAATCTTCTTTTTGATAATGAAAAGTAATCTGTGCACTAGACCACCGGATGCCAAATTCGCCAAAATCGACTTTTACTTTATAGGCAGGTTTCCGAGCTTCAGGGAAATTTAAAACTTCTAAAACGGTCCCAGCTCTTAGTTCAACTTTTTCAAAATCGCTCCAATTAATTTCCATTTTAGTTAGATGCTAATTTTAATCCGATGATTGAAACAATGAGCGTGGTGATAAAGAATAATCGCCAAAAATCAGTTGGGTCCTTAAATATTACAATACCAATTAATACAGTTCCTACGGCTCCAATGCCTGTCCAAACGGCGTATGCAGTACCAATAGGTAAAGTTTGAGTAGCTTTTACCAATAATATCATACTGATGGTTAAGCAAAGCAAAAAGCCACCATACCAATAAACAGCAATGTTTCCTGTCGATTCTTTTGCTTTACCTAAACAGGTTGCAAAACCCATCTCAAAAAGACCTGCAATAAATAGTAAAACCCAATTCATTATTTGAAGATAGTGATAAGCCTGAAATTATCAATTAATACTGTTTGAAAATAGATATAGTGTTAAGGATTATAGCAGATACCAGCCTATGGACATGGCTAAAAGCAGTATGAGTGGTGGCTTATTAAAACGCCTAAATAATTAGTAATTAAAATAAAAAGCTTTGTAAATTACACCCCATGAAAATGACCATCGACGATAAAACTTTTGAGCCTTTTATAGAATTTAATATGATTGAAAAGCGCCTCAGATTAATGGGAATTCAATTAAATCTGGATTATGAAGATAAGGTGCCTATTTTTATATGTGTGTTAAATGGGGCATTTATGTTTATGGCCGATTTAATGAAAGAAGTCCATATTGGCTGTGAAACTACTTTTGTAAAGGTTGCATCGTATCATGGCGATACAAAAAGCTCGGGGAATTTAATTGAGCAATTACCCTTATTAATAGACATTAAAGGAAGAGATGTGATTGTTGTTGAAGATATTGTTGATACGGGTCGAACTTTGAAGTTTTTATTAGAGAAAATTTACCAGAAAGAACCTGCATCTGTTAAGGTGGCAACTTTATTGTTAAAACCTGACGCCTTAGAGTATCAGTTTGATGAAATTAGTTTTGTTGGTTTCGAAATTGCAAATGATTTTGTGGTAGGTTATGGTTTAGATTATAAAGGTTTGGGACGTAATATGGCTGATATTTACAGGTTGGTTGGTCAGCAATTACCAGGTTAATAATTTTCTATCGGTTTTAATCGGGTGATATCTTCGTAATTAGGATTGATTTTAAATCGCATATTCGCCAACTTAATGTAGTTTACCAATTCATACTCATTTGCTTTTACTGCAAAAGCATAAGAAGGTCTAAAGTTGAGCATAAATAACAAAAGTTTATCGCCTCTTAAACCCGTTACTCGGGTAACCAGTTCTTTATTAAATATTTTATCAATAACTGCATTTTGATAATCTCGCTCCATCATTTCCATTAGCTTACGAGCATTTTTTCCTTCGCGGCTAAAAGCACTCCAAATCGCATCAATACCTAAACCTACGCCACTAGGGCCAATGTTCAAGATGTCTTTATTGTTCCCTAGCCTTACGGCCTTATTAAATTCTTTTTTAGTTTGCTCGTATTTATCTCTTGCTGAAAGTACAGAATCTTTAAAGATGACTTCGGGGAGTGGGATAGCTAAACGTTTCAAATAAATAACTAGTGCTGTTTGATTGGTAATTTTTAGCGTATCTCTTTTATAACCATCCAAATAACTGATGAGGATATCACCAATTTTCACATCTATTAAAAATTCACCTTTAGTGTTGTTAAATACAGCTTCTTGGGTACGGGTATTTAAAATATTCACTCTGTTTAGACGGTATTTGGTGTCTTTATCAAATACTAAACCTGCAATATTTTGCTGCTGAGCAAAAGTTTTGAATGAAAATATAAATAAAAAAAGTAGGAGCAGGGCTTGTTTCAAAATTTATTTTTTGATGGTTAATTCCTGACCAATTTTTATGTTACTGTCTGTTAGGTTATTCATTATTTTTATTTGATCTACGGTCAAATCAAAACGTTTGGATATATTGTAAAGTGTGTCACCTTGCTGTACAATATATTTATCCCCTGTTATAATTGGCGTTGCGTCCGTAGGTTTATCCTTACTTTTTTCTTGAGGGATGCCATTGTTGATATCTTCCAAAACCCTATCCTCGCGTTTTATTTTTGCGATACGACCTTCTTTACTATCATATTGATACAAATTATATTTCTCAATGATGTTGATTAGTAAATCTGGGTATTTTGGATTGGTAGCATATCCAGCTTGTTTTAATCCCTTAGCCCAACCTTCATAATCATTTTTATCTAACTCGAAAAGTGCTGCATAACGTTTGCGCTTTAAAAATTCAGAATGATCTTTATAACTTTCTTCAGGATTTTTGTAAACCCTAAAGCAATCATCTTTTTGGTCATCGTCTTTATAATAACCTTTTCCGTTCCAATCGCTGGTACATTTAATTCCAAAATGGTTATTCGCATATTTAGCTAAATCGCTATTTCCAGTACCTGATTCCAATAAACCTTGTGCTAAAGTAATGCTAGCCGGAATGCCATATTTATTCATTTCCTGAATAGCAATTCCTTTAAAACGTTCGATGTATGATACTGAAGTATAAGTTGCATATTCGCCATCACTTCTGCGATTGGCAATTTTCTCAACTTGCTTATTCTCCTTCTGGTAAACTTTATGCTGGGCTCTTTTTTGTTGTACTTTCTGCTCAATTTTTCTCTTGGATGCGCAAGATGCCAAAACTGTCGTCACCATAAGCGCAAGTAATATTCTCTTCATTAGATTTTCAATTTCTGTCCGATTTGCAATACTGTTGATTTTAAATGATTTTTCTTCATCAAGTTTTTAACAGTAGTGTGATATCTTTCAGCAATTCTACCAAGCGTATCTCCAGATCTGACTTTATAGGTGGTTGAAGTGACGACCGTAGTTGGAGGTTCTACGTAACCTTCAGGTCTGTTATCCAATAGGTATAAGTTGTAATAGTTGATAATTGCAATTACCTGCGATGCCCAAGTTCTGCTGGCTGCATAGCCGCCTCTTTGAATGCCTTTTGCCCAAGATCGATAATCATACTCGTTGTATTTATCAAACAAGACAGCAAATTTAGAGCGATTTTGCATGATGTTTATGAAATCCTGATAAGAGTCTTTTCCCTCATCATAACCTTTATAGGCCGAGCGAATTTTGGTACTTGAATTTGAACCCTTTATCCCAAAATGATTATTTAAATAGCGAGCAATTTTGCTGGTTCCACTGCCAGATTCATGAATGGCAACACCTAAAATGATACTTGCCGGTATATGGTAAGTGTTCATGAGCTCTACCGCTAAATCTTTGTTTTCGTCTATATAATTTTGAGTAGCAGTTTGTGAAAAGGCAACGGTTGAAATAAATAGGAATAGAACTAAGAGTTGTTTTTTGATCAAAATTTCAATTTTTAACTATCGGACAATTAAACGAGCGATAGAAAGTATTATTTCTTTCTGATGATGAATAAGCCATCCCTAACAGGTAAAATCAATTTTTCTACTCTGCTGTCTGCGGCAATCATCTCGTTAAAAGTATAAATATTCGAAGTGTCTTTGTCGTTAATTTTTGTTAAAACTTTACCACTCCACAAAACATTGTCAACAATAATTAAGCCACCCTTCCGTACTTTTTCAAAAATTAAATCATAATAATTACCATTGTTTTTCTTGTCAGCATCAATAAAAACAATGTCGAAAACTTCGTCAATCTCTGGGATTAATTCCATTGCATTGCCAATTCTATAATCAATTTTGGCATCATAAGCTGATGCAGCAAAATAGCCTCTTACTCGATCTTCCAGTTCCTCATTAATATCTAAAGTGATGATTTTCCCATCGGCTGCTAAACCCTCTGCAAAACATAAAGTAGCATAACCTGTAAAAGTTCCCACCTCCAAAATGCGTTTTGGTTGTAGCATATTGCTGAGCATACTCAACACTCTTCCTTGTAAATGCCCAGAAAGCATTCTCGGCATCAATACTTCTAATTGCGTTTCACGATCAATTAGCTGAAGAAGTTCAGGCTCTGGTTCGCAAACCTCAGTTAAATATTGGTTCAGCTCATCAGGTATCAAATTCATTTATTTAAAAATTATTTCTGTAGCACCATATCCAAACTTTTCTTTTTGGGCATCCATATAGGTTTTAACTTGCGGATGTTTACTCACTACCTTATGAACTTCATGTTGTAAAGTTCCGTTACCAGTGCCGTGAATAAAAACAATTTTGTCGAATTTATGAACAATAGCTGCTTCTAGGTTTTTATGAAATTGAGCTAGTTGAATTTCTAACATCTCATGTTTGTTTAAGAAATCATGATCGTCCCTTAGTTTCTCAATATGTAAGTCAATCTCTTTTGCGGGTTTATCAACTTGTTTTTTCTCTTCTGTAGGTTTAAAGAAACTTTCTTTAATTTTTTCAGCATCAATTACTAATTCTGGTTCGTCCATTCTAATCAACCAACCTTGTCCTTTTAAAATGGGGATTTGTGTTTTACTTCCTGAAAAATCCTTAGCTCTAAATTTAATATCAAATACTAAAGGTTTGATAACAGGCTTATCGTTAGCAGTATAAAAAAGAGTTTGGAAATGGAATTCGGGCCATAAATCTAGCTCAGCTAAAGAAGCTGAATAAATTTTAACGCTTGATTGTGGTTTAACTTCTCCTATAAATGAACCTTTGTAAACATCCTTCAAATTGGTTTTTAAGGTTGTGAGGAGCTGATAAGACGTTTCATTAACCAACTCAAAATGAACTACCGAACCTTTGTTTTTATCGGTAACTACTCCGATGAAAATACCTTTTTCTATAAAATTTGAAACGGTATTTTGGGAGGCATCTTCCTTTAGACTGTTGCTATAATTTTCATGCCCATGAACACGTGTAAGATTGTTCACCATCACTGGAATTTCAAAATCATCATCACCAGTTACCCCAACCATTTCATCACTTATTATTTTAGTGATAAATCCTTCTCTATTTTCGTCAACAAATCTTACAAATTCTCCTAACTGGTATTTCATTGTGTAAAGGTAAGTTTTCTTTTATTGATGATTAAACATAGCGGCTAGAAGGTCTTATTTAAATCAAAATCCATAGATTTAGGCTTCCAAAATTTGATGAAAAGAGTTTTATTAATTATTGTTCTTGCTCAGTTTCTCTGCACATCATTATGGTTTGCAGGAAATGCCGTTTTGAGTGATTTAGTGAAGGGAATCGATACTTCATCCGGTTTTCTAGCCCAGTTGACAAGCGCTGTTCAATTAGGTTTTATATTTGGGACTTTAGTATTCGCTATTTTCACTATTTCTGATCGCTTTTCTCCTTCAAAAGTCTTTTTCATTTGTGCAGTAATTGCCGCCTTATGCAATTTGGGTTTAAGTTTGTCTAATGGTTCAACTTTTACCCTATTACTTTTTCGTTTTTTAACTGGATTTTTTCTTGCTGGTATTTATCCCGTAGGGATGAAAATAGCTTCAGATTATTTCGAAAAAGGATTAGGAAAATCATTGGGGTTTTTGGTGGGGGCTTTAGTTTTAGGAACCGCATTTCCACACTTTTTAAAAAGTGCTTCATTTAGTTTTTCATGGCAATATGTAATTTATATCACTTCTTTTCTAGCATTAATTGGAGGTGGCTTGCTTTTTCTTTTAGTACCTGATGGGCCTTTTAGAAAGCAAGGTCAAAAGCTAAAATGGTCTTCATTTTTTACTTCTTTTAGAAATCATGATTTCAAAGCGGCTGCTTTCGGTTATTTTGGCCACATGTGGGAACTGTATACTTTTTGGGCTTTTGTTCCTTTAATGCTCTTACAATATCAGCAATATCATAAACTAGAGATTTTTACTGTTTCTCTTTTTAGTTTTCTGATTATTGCTTCAGGTTCAATAGCCTGCATTTTGGGTGGATTTTTATCTCAGCGTTTTGGAGTTAAAAAGATTGCCACTTTAGCCTTATCGTTGTCAGGGTTGTGCTGTATACTTTCACCATTAGCATTTTTATATTCTAACTTACCTGTTTTTATAAGCTTTCTTTTCTTTTGGGGGATGGTTGTAGTAGCAGATTCTCCTTTGTTTTCGACTTTGGTGGCACAGAATGCTCCGCAAGAAACGCGGGGAACGTCTCTTACCATAGTTAATTGTATTGGTTTTACTATTACAATCATCAGTATTCAAAGTTTACAGTTGGTGTCATCATTTATTCTACCGCCATATGGTTATATGGTTTTGGCTTTCGGTCCAATGCTAGGTGTATGGGCTCTTATTCATAAAACAAAAAAAGTGCTTCCGAAAAGGAAAACACTTTAATATAAATTTGAAAGCTTTATTCTATTTTATGAATGGACCAACAATACTCAAAACAGCTTGTTTTGTTAAAGGCTCATCAAAAGCTTCTGTTGCAGCACTAGTGGATATTTTGCCCCCTACTCCATTTAGCGTGGTAATATTTACTCCAGCTTGCGTAACATTATCTTCGCCAGCGAAACTTGCTGCAACTTGTGGAACGCCAGTATCATTTGCTCCTGTAATCCATGCTTTAATATTTGGTGCCTGACCCGATGCTTTTCTCATTTGACGTAAGTGAGAAGCATGACGGGCTTCTACCGAATGGATATTTAAAGCTGCAGTTAATACCACTTTATTGCCTAGTAAATTCGGTGCCTGACCTTTGTAAGCTCTAACTCCTGTATCTTCAAAAGTTTGTGCAACAGCCAAGAAAGTAGCATAATTGGTGAAAACATCATTAAAAGTTCCACCTGCGGTAAAATCAAAATTAGGTTTCGCAACTGCTGCACTTCCTAAAACTGATTTTAAAAATGCCACATGTGCATTTTCGTCATCTCTAATTTTTGTTAGAGCGGTTAATGCTGCACCTGCAGGAATTAATCCAGATGTTGCAACACCCTTAATGTAAAATTCAGACTCTAAATACTCTAAAGTTAAAGCAAAATTTAAAACATCATTAACGGTAGACGTTGATTGTGCTTTTGCAGTATTAAAGAAAGATCCTAAAGCAAATGGTAATGAAGAAAGTGCCACTTTTGTTCCAAAACTTCCAAAACTTTTAAGTGCGGCTCTTCTTGGGTTCAATTTATCCGTAATTTCCGGATCCATTGTTTCTATGTCTTTTATTATATTAAATAAATTCATGATTTTTTAATTAAGAAGGTAAGTTACTTGCGTTAATTTTAGTTTTGATATAAGCTCCTGCAATGCTTAAAACTTCCGCCGGAGTTCTGGATTTATCTAAACCCATAGCATCTACTACATCAGATCCAGCGAATGAACCGTTAGAAATTAAATCTCTGATATAAGCAGCATGTCTGCCCTCAACAGAAACTATTTTTCCAGCAAGAGTAAGATAATCTGGACTTTTTATCAAATAACCAGCGCCATTATAAGCCGATACGCCTAAATCTTCAAATGCTTTGGCTGTGCCTAAAACGCTATCTCTGCTACTAAAGTTAATAGTCGAAAAATTAACTTCTAAATTTTGAATGGCTTTTGCACCTAATGCAGCTTTTAAAAATTCTCTGTGAGCAATTTCATGATCACGTATATCCGTAAATGCTGCTAATTCTGCTGAAGTTATACCCGTGAAAGGAGTGGCGATTATTTGAGTATAAAATGCTGCTTCTAATTGTTCTAATGCGTAAGCATAATTTAAAATACCAATATCTCCAGATCCTAAGTCGACGCCTGCATTAAAAGTGTCTTTTTTACATCCAGCGGCAACTAATGCTATTCCTGCTGCACTAACACCAGCATACTGTAAAAAATTTCTTCTTTGTAACTTTTTTGAAAAAAATCCATCATCTTTTGTGAGAGAATTTTGTTCCTTATTAACTAAGTTTTCCATAAAAATTTAATTTAGTTGGTTAATCTTTTGTTTTAAGAACGAGGTAAATAAGCTTACGGATTTTAAAAATCTTTAATTTTATTATTTAATGGCACTTTTTAGCCTGAAATCATTATTTCAAAAGCTTACCCAATTCTAGAAACTGATTTTGCCAACCATTGTACCACATCATGTTTAAACAGTAATATTTCTGGTTAATAATTTTAAAAATAGGAGTTTTTAATTTTGCAGAATGAGCTTCACAATTATCTGAATATCAATAATCTCAGTTAAAAAAATATAGTATCATTTTTTTGTTATACAAATAATTTAATATTATTTGGAAGACTTTTGTTGGAATTCTAAGACTAAAAAATAAATAAGTAGTCATTAATCCTTAGGCTTTCTTAAGCGTCATAAAGTTGTTAATCAATGATAATATGAAAGCTTTATTGAAATTCTTTTACCTACCTGTAGTTTTATTGGCTTTAACGTTTACACTTTGTTCCTCATTCTTAATGAACGAAAAGGAGAAAATGGCTTTTCCTTACAAAGCCAGTGGATTAACCGAAAGACAGGCTGCAACGCATCTTTTAAATAGGTTTACCTATGGTCCAAAACCTGGGGATGTTGATGCTGTGATCAAAATAGGCTTAGAAAAATGGTTTCAACAGCAATTAAATGGCAATTTACCGGATGACTCCTTAAAATCAATATTATCTCAATTCGATGCTATAAAACTTTCAAATGCTCAAGCCAACGAGACTTTTCCAAAAGCAGCTTCGGTGTTAAGAATGGCCATAAAAGAAGGGTACATAGATAAAGACTCTGTTAACAAAGGCGATAAAAAAGATTATCGTGAAAAGCTGGGTGCTTACATACATGATAAAGGAATTCAACCTCCAAAAGAATTATTCAGACAGTTTATCAGTCAAAAAATTTATAGAGCAGCTTATTCCAATAACCAATTACAAGAGGTTTTAACAGATTTTTGGTTCAATCACTTTAATGTTTCCATCACTAAAAATCAATGTGCAATTTACATCCCTGCCTATGAAAGAGATATCATCAGGCCAAATGCTCTCGGAAAATTCTCTGATTTATTGTTAGCCACCGCTAAATCACCAGCCATGCTTTTTTACTTAGATAATTTTAGCAGTTCTGGCACTAACGAGCAAATGAATCCTCAAATAAATGAGGCACTGATGAATAATATCAAAGACCCAAATAAGAAAGAAGCACTACGCAAACTTCAAGCAAATAAAAAGAATCAAGGATTAAATGAGAACTATGCCCGTGAAGTGATGGAACTGCATACTTTGGGAGTAGATGGCGGCTACACACAAACAGATGTGACCCAAGCAGCTAAAGTTCTAACCGGCTGGACTGTCTATCCAATAGATGAAAACGGACCGGGTGCTGGTTATAAAAAGGTAATTGAGAGAATAGGAGAGAACAAGCTAGCTGAAAGAGGATTTGTACATGAAGGTGATTTTATGTTTGCTCCAAACCGGCATGATACGAGTGAAAAATCGGTTTTAGGAAAACACTTTGCTTTAAATGGGGGCTATCAAGAAGGGGTTGATTTATTAGAAATGTTAGCACATCACCCATCCACAGCAAAATTTATCTCTAAAAAATTAGCCGTTCGTTTTGTGAGCGATAACCCACCACAATCATTAATTGATAAAATGGCAAAGACCTTTTTAGATAAAAACGGAGACATCAAACAGATTTTAATTACCATGGTCAACGCTCCAGAATTTTGGAGTAAAGAAGCCTTAACAGAAAAAACAAAATCACCGTTCGAGCTGGCTATTAGTTCTTTAAGAGCACTAGATGCTACGATTACTCAACCTTATCAAGTTTATAATTGGCTAGATAAAATGGGTCAGAAAATGTATTTTTATCAAGCACCAACAGGTTTCCCTGATAAGGGGCAATATTGGATCAATACAGGAGCACTGTTGAATCGAATGAATTTTGGTTTGGCCTTAACCGCTAATAAGATACCAGGCATCAAAGTAGATTTAGCGGCACTAAACCGACATCACGAACCCGAAAGTAGCTCAGCAGCTTTACTGACTTACGGTAAATTGATCATGCCCGAAAGAGATCTAAGTAAATCAATTGATAGGCTTACGCCGATGTTGAACGACCCGGAATTAGCCAATAAGATTGGACAAGCTGCCGATAAAGCGACACCAAGAGCTACCATGGATAATAGTGATTCGGATATGATGATGGGACAAGCGCCCATTCCTAATTCTAGTAAAATGAATAGGAAGAAAGCCAACTCTTTCGGGGATAATACGATGTTGGCTCAAGTAGTTGGCGTAATTATCGGCTCTCCAGAGTTTCAAAGAAGATAGGTTCAATGTTATAAATAGAATATCATGACATCAAGAAGAGGATTTTTAAAAGCAGGTGGTTTAGCCTTATTTGGAATTGGTTTAGGCGGAGTGCCTACTTTCGTTGCTCAGGCGGCAGAAATGATTAAAGCCCCAGGTTTATTCAAGAGAAGAAAAACTTTAGTTTGTATTTTCCAACGAGGTGCAATGGACGGTTTAATGGCCGTAACTCCCTTTAACGACGAGTATTTAAAAGCCGCAAGGCCAACTTTATTTATATCGGCAGCAAAAAATCCAAATGGAAAATCTTTGATTGATTTAGATGGAAAATTCGGGATGCACCCATCAATGAGAGCATTTGAATCCGTTTTTAAAGAAGGAAGATTAGCCGTTGTTCATGGCATTGGCTCTCCAAATAGTACTCGTTCTCATTTTGATGCCCAAGACTACATGGAGTCGGGAACTCCTTTTAACAAAGGAACAGCAAGTGGTTGGTTAAACAGAGCAGTTGGAATATTAGGTCATGATGCTGCAACTCCTTTTCAGGCGGTGAGTTTAACGTCTTCTTTGCCTCGTTCTTTTTATGGGGATCATCCTTCTGTCGCCATCAGCAATTTGAATGATTTTGCTTTGCAAATGAAAGGCAACCCAATGGGTGCAAATATGGCTGCAAAAAGTTTCGAGGATCTGTATGATCAAACTAGCTCTGAACTTTTAAAGGATACTGGAAAAGAAAGTTTCGAGGCTATAAAAATGCTGAAGAAAGTAGATACGAAAACCTATAAGCCAGAAAATGGAGCTATTTATCCAAATTCTGCTTTAGGAAATTCATTAAAGCAGATTGCACAGCTTATTAAACTAAATTTAGGTTTAGAGGTGGCTTTCGCTGAGTCTGGCGGTTGGGATACACACTTTAATCAAGGCACTGAAAACGGAATTTTTGCCCGAAATGTGAATGATTTGAGTGAAAGCATGATGGCATTTTGGACAGATATGGGTACTTTACAAGACGATGTTACTGTAATGACCATGACCGAATTCGGTCGTACGGTAAAACAAAACGGAACTGGAGGAACTGACCATGGAAGAGCATCATGTAATTTTATTTTAGGTAATGATGTAAAAGGAGGAAAGGTTCATGGATTGGTAAATTCATTAGCGGTTGAAAACTTAGAAGATGGAAGAGACTTAAAAGTGACTACCGATTTTAGAAGTGTATTTAGTGAAGTTGTTGATAGACATTTGAATATCAATAAAGATAATATCTTATTTCCAGATTGGAATGGAAATCATATTGGAATGATGAGAAGCTGATTAGATTTAAGCACCAAAAATCAAGTTAATTTTATATTGATTTTTGGTGATTCTATACATTTTACGACTTAGATAAAGGAATTCCCTGATCTCCAAATTCGTGATATAATGTTCTGGAAGGAAAGGCAAAATCAGCACCATTGTTCAATACAATTTCCATTACCTTGTAATTAATTTCTTCTTTAATTTTCATGTAGATATCGTAATCTACAATCTCAATATAGTAAAGTATTAAAATATCCAAGGAGGAAGCACCAAAGGCATCAAAGACAACAATAGCATCCATGCTGGTTTCATGATGTTCATCTAAATAAGCTTTAATTTCTTTAGCGATCTTTTTTATGGTTGTAGCTGGTGTACCGTATAAAACACCAACAGAAAATTTTACTCTCCTTAAGTTTCTAAGTGTTAAATTTTCTAGTGGACTATCAATCATCTTTTTATTGGGGATGATCACCAATGTCTTATCTAATGTTCTAACGGTTGTGCTTCTGAATCCTACTTTTTCTACTACGGCGTCATAATCAGCTACATGGACTAAATCACCAACTACAAATGGTTTGTCAGCAAATATGGTAAATGAGCCTAAAAGGTTTTGTAAAGTATCTTGGGCAGCCAAAGCAATAGCTAAACCTCCAATACCCAAACCAGCAATAATGGTAGCCACATTCATATTGAAAACAGCACCCATCACCACAAATACAGCGAGGATAATGGTTACTATTTTGGTAAGTTCCCGCATAAATGGAACCAACTGATCATCTGTTTTAGAATCTGTTAAACTGGCTTTATAGGCAAATATGTGAGACATAAAGTCTATAATTCGTAATAAAATTCTGAACCCAGAAATGATGATTAAGGTTAAAAAAATCTTATCAATTACTTCGATTATAGTAATTGTATAAGCAACCTTTTCAACCGTTCTTTTAAAAATGACCAGATTGAGTGGATAAGTTAATTGATTGATAGCGATGTATATAATGATCACACCAATCAGAAATTCTATAGGTTTTAGCAGAAGCTCCAAAAATTTATCAACCTTAACCTCTTTAGAATACCTTAAAAAAAAAGTAAAGATTAGCCTACTAATAATTTTTGAAAATAGTTTTTTGAAAATCAGTGCAAGTAGTATAATTCCAAAAAACAAGATGTAACTCTTGATGCTGTTGCCCCAATACACCTGATCTAGAAAATTTAAATTCATGCTCAAAAATAAAATTAATGATTGATATTTTTTGAAATGCTAGTAAACAAAAAAACCTCCCGATGAAAATCGGAAGGCTTCTTTTATATTTTAAAGCATTATACTCTTTTAGACTTAATGCGGGCTGCTTTTCCAGTAAGCTCGCGTAAATAGAACAATTTAGCTCTTCTTACTTTACCTACGTTGTTCACTTCAATTTTGGCGATGTTAGGAGAGTTTACAGGAAAAATACGCTCAACACCAATACTGTTAGACATTTTACGAACGGTGAAAGTCTCAGTAGCATTACGGCTATTTCTCTGAATAACAACACCTTGATATACCTGGATACGCTCTTTATTTCCTTCACGGATTTTATAGTGAACACTTATTGTATCTCCAGCCTTAAATGCAGGGAAAGTTGTTTTTACTACGGCCTGCTCTTCTACAAATTTTACTAAATCCATTGTTTCTTGCGATTTAAACGATATTCTTAAACCTGATTATCGCCCCTAAATTTCGGAGTGCAATATTAGGGATTAATTTTTATAAATAAAAGTGAATTTTGAAATTTTCAAGCTACTTTAATTTTATTAGCGTAAAACATAGCTATTAGATGTTCTTAAAACGGCTATTCTAGTAAATCAGGACGTCTTTCTTGTGTTCTTTTTAAAGCTTCATCATGTCGCCAATTTTCAATTTTTACTTGGTCGCCACTCAACAAAATATCTGGAACTTTATGACCTTTCCAATCTGCAGGACGAGAATAAACCGGAGCATCTAATAATTCTCCTTGAAAAGAATCAGACAGAGCGGAGGTTTCATCATTTAAAACGCCAGGAATTAACCTTACCACCGCATCCACCACAATAGCCGCAGGAAGCTCTCCTCCTGATAAAACATAATCGCCTACAGAAATCTCCCTTGTCACATAAATATCGCGGATACGCTGATCAATTCCCTTATAATGTCCGCATAAAATCAGGAGGTTTTCTTTTCCTGATAACTCATTTGCCGTTTCCTGATTGAGCGTTTTCCCGTCGGGAGTCATAAAAATAATCTCATCGTAATCTCGCTCACCCTTTAATTTTTCTATGCAATTTGCAAAAGGCTCAATTTGCATCACCATTCCACTACCGCCGCCGTATGGGTAGTCATCTACACTTTTTTGCTTGTTAGCAGTGTATTCTCGTAAATTATGGACATAAATTTCCACAATTCTTTTTTTTTGCGCCCTTTGCAAAATAGAATGTGCAAAAGGGCTTTCTAATAAACCGGGAAGAACAGTAATGATATCAAAACGCATTTTTAAATTTATAATTTTTGAATTACGATTTTAGATTTTTCTTAGGCGTTCCCCGCAGAAATAGCCGGGCGGGCTATCCGCTGTAGTTTTTTGTTTTCCTTCGACTCCGCTCAGGATGACAAAAAAGGATGTCGCTGCAATCCTTAACTCACCAAATATGCATATTTATTCGGAATACAAATCCAGTAGTCCATCGGGTAAATCAAAATTGATTTTTTTATTGGGGATATCAATCTCTAAAATAAAAGCTTCATTTAAAGGAATTAAAACTTCATTCCCCTTGTAATTTATGGTTGCCAAAAATTGTTGCGGGTATTCCCGTACTTCTAAAATTTCTCCTAAATCTCCACTTTGTTGGTCACTTGCTGTAAAACCAATTAAGTCAGTAAATAAAAATTCACCCTTCTTTTTTTTTGGCTTAAATTTATTTAGCAAGTAAATTTTCTTTTTAGTAATCGCTTGTGCTTTATCAATATGGTCTATATCTTCAAAGTTAAAATAGCCAATTAGTGGCATTGGAATTTTATAATTTGACACAAAAAATGGAACTAACTTGTTATTTATCTCTACTAAAACGGAGTTTATTTTTAGCTTTTCTGGTTCGTCAAAAGTAAAAGAAACCTGAACTTCTCCTTTTAAACCACGGGTTTTGGTGATGTAACCAATCTCGAAACAATCTTCTACATTCATTTATCTTTATTAAATTAGGCAAAAGTATAAAATTAGGTCGAGTTCCTTGGAGTCAAGGTCTTTTTGCTTTATTTCAATTTAATAATATGTTAAGGAATACATTTTTTATCATTTTGATTTTTATTTCGCTGCAGAGTTTCTCTCAGGTTGTAAAAGAGCCCAAAGTGATCATAGTAACCATTGACGGTTTAAGATGGCAAGAGCTTTTTAGAGGCGCTGATTCTTCACTCACCCAAAGTAGATATAACAGCGACAAAATAGGAATTGCTGAAAGTTATTGGACTAAAAATGTATTAGAAAGACGAAAATTGTTAATGCCATTTTTTTGGGGAGAAATTGAAAAAAAGGGACAAATCTTTGGGAACAGAGATCTAAATAGTAAAATGGAAGTTGCAAATCCCTATCGAGTTTCTAGGCCAGGATACCATGAAATGTTTAATGGTTTTGTGGATACGGCAGTTAAAAATAATGATAGGATTTATATCCACTATCCAAATATTTTTGATGTGGCCGAAGAGATTTTTAGAAATAAAAACTTGGTCGCTTCCTTCTCCTCTTGGGATGTTTTTAACTTTATTTTAAATGATGATCTAGCAAAATATGTTGTTAATGCAGGAATTGAGGATTTGAATATTGTTGGGATGCCAAATACATTTCAGGTTTTAAATGAAATGCAAAGGCAAGCGCCTCCGTTTATCTCTAAAAATGTAAGATTGGATGTAATTACCTATCAACTGGCTAAGCAATTTTTGAAAACCTATCAACCAAAACTTTTGCATATTGGTTTTGATGAAACAGATGATATGGCACATGCCGAAGATTATAAATTTTATATTGAGCAAGCCCACCAAAGTGATAAAATGATTGCCAACTTATGGAAGGAAATACAAAGCAACCCTTTTTATAAAAATCAGACTACATTAATCATCACTACCGATCATGGAAGAGGAGAAGTTCCTTACGGTAACTGGACTAGTCATGGGCAAGGTATACCAGGTTCAGAACAGACTTGGTTAGCTGTTATAGGACCAAATATATCGGCAAAGGGAGAAATAAAAAATGGAGTAGCGATTTATAATCAACAAATTGCAGCCACGATCGCTCATATTTTAGGAATTAATTATAAAAATAGTAAGCAACAAATTGCGAAGCCTATTGATCTAAACTAAGCTTTAATCGGCCATTTCTAAACTTTCCCAAGATTCTTTACGGTAATAGCTAAACATCAACCAAGCTGCTCCAGTCATTATTACTGCAGCGATGCTAATAGCCCATTCCCACTTTGCAGCCCAATGATGTAAAAAGCCTAAACCTAATGGTACAGCTATTATAATAAAACTCACAAACATTTTTCCTCCTTTTTTGAGGTTAATAGGTTGTGAGAAAGGAAATCCTTTTACCTGAAAAAGAGCAACTAGAACACCGTACATTACGCCGACCATGAATGCTAGAATCAAATCGTTAATCACTTTTGGCCCCCAAATCACTATACTGAAAGTGGATATAATAAGGAAATAAGGCAGATAAAATTTAACAATTACAGCTTTATACATTCCTGCCAAAACTTCCCCAGGGTGCCTTAGTGGTGTGCTGTAGTAAATCCAAGAAGCTTTGTATCTCTCTGTCATGCTGACGTGTTGTAGGACCGTGGTTAATACAAAACTGGTGAGGTAAACCAAAAGAATATACATGTTTCCTTCTTTCATTCCTTCCCAATTATCAGCAATAGAGCCTTTTTTCTGCATAAAGCCGAAATACAGAAAATAAACAGGAACGTAAGCAAAAGCTGGATAAACTTTTACTTTAAAATCGCGGTAACGCGAGGATAAAAGCCAAGTAATTTTGAATCCAGCATTTTCTATAGGTTTTGGAGCGACTAACTTTGCTACCGCATTCATGTAACCTCTTGATGAACCCTTGCCTTCTGATGAAATAATGTTCGAATCGTCTCCACTGGCGCTAATGGAAGATAGCTTTTGATTAAAACCTGGCGCTAAAACTTTTACCACCAGCCATAAAGAAATAATTGGACTTAAAATAGCTACAATAGAATAAATAAAGGTGAGCGTATCGGCAGTTTTAAAATTGACAGCAAGCTCATGCAAAGCAGCAATCCACATTGAAGGAACTATGGCTAAAATTTTAATATCCTTTATGTCGAAATTTTCTAACATGCTGGCATTAATTAACCTTGGCAAGGTGTAATAAGCCGCAAAAATTGATACTGAAAAAATGATTTGAAAGTAGGAGATGAAATCTTTAAATCTTTGTGGACTAGTGAGTTTTAAAACAATGAGATAGATGATATTTACGAGGAAAATACTTAATACTGTTGCGATTAAAACTTCCAGTAAAAACATTAAACCAGAAATTGGTCCTTGCCAAAAAGAAAAAATCATCCCCGAAAGGGAGATAGCCAAAGCCATTTTGGAGGTGTGAATACCGATATGTAAAATTCGAGAAACGGTAAATGTAGCTTCTGAAACTGGGCGAGGTAAAATGATATAATTGTCCCTAACATCTATCAATACGTTTGTGAAATCCGAAATTAAAGTGATAGCTAGCATCACCATAAAAGCTGAAAAATAAATGGTATGCCCAACGTAAGGAGTTTTTATAGCGCCAAGGATAAAGGTGAAAAACAAACCAGTTAAGCATAAGAAAAACATCGTAAGCCAGCTAGAATTATTTACTTGCTTCTGCTTTTTTTGTTTCTGCTGACTGTAAACGTTCGGTCTTCTGTCATCCATTTTCATTTTAGTGGAAAGGATAATGCGAAGATGTTCTGGATTTACACCAAATTTTTTGTAAATCGATTTAAACAGCAGCACAAAGTTGATAATGTATTTATTTATCATTTTTTTATTTCTAAGGTAGTTTTTGGATGATGGTTAACAGGAAAGTTTACCGAGTTTGCAATAAAACAAAATTTGTGCGCTTGGTGATGCAATTCTTCTACTTTAGCAATCATTTGTGCTTCTGAAACTATTACTTCAGGATATAAATCCACTATAGTAAATTTTCCATTGCCTGACTCGTCCAATTCCATAACTCCTTTTGCTTGGTCTTTATAATCGGTTATTATTACATCAGCATCTGCACATAAATGCAAAAACCATAACATGTGACAACTGGATAAGGAAGCTAAAAATAATTCTTCTGGATTGTATTTATGCTTATCTCCTCTAAAATATGGGTCTGATGAAGCCATAATTTCACCTTTATTTCCAGCTTGAATAACATGACTTCTTTCGTAATCTGAATAACCAGAAGTTCCTGAACCCATATTACCAGTCCATTTTATAGCTACAGAATATTCATGATTTTTAGACATGATATACTAATTCAAAGCGCTTAAAACATCATTAGCTTCCTGATTGCCGTCTTCTTTGCCCGTAAGTTTGGCGAAAATGCGCTCTAAAGTTTGGTCACCACCAGCTTTCAGTTCTTCAAAAGAACCATCGGCAATAATTTCTCCTTGGTTAATCAGTAGTATCCGATCAGAAACTTTTTCTACCACATCCATCATGTGTGAGCAATAGAAAATGGTTTTACCCTCTTTTGCTAACAGGGAAATCAATTCTTTTACCATAATGACTGCATTAGCATCCAAACCAGAAAGAGGCTCATCTAAAATAATAATTTTTGGATTATGGATAATCCCTGAAATCAAAAGTACCTTTTGGCGCATCCCCTTAGAGAAGGTGTCCATACGTTGATCAGCATTGCTATCAATACCAAAAGCTTTCAAAAGCTTCATGGCCCTTTCAGCAATTTTATCTTCCTCCATTCCATAAAGTTTACCCACAAAATCTAAATACTCCAGTGGAGTCAGAACTTCGTAGATTTCAGCATTTTCTGGCACATAACCAATTTGCGCTTTGATGGAAAGGATATCGTTTTGTATATTTTGGTCATACATCAAAACTTCGCCTTCATAATCTGAAATTAAACCGGTTAGAATTTTTACGGTAGTAGATTTACCAGCACCATTTGGACCGATATAACCAATTACCTGACCCGGATAGATGTCTAAATTGACCCCTTTTAAAACTTGCTTTTCGCCGTAATTTTTTCTTAAATTCTTGATGCTGATGATGGGTGATGATGTATTTTCCATAATTGAGTTTAGAATTCTAAATATAAGGTTGCTGAGTTTAAATGCATAAAAAAAGCCGCCTTTTTTAAGACAGCTTTTTTTATAATTTGTTACGATATTGGAATTTATGACCCCGGCTTCAATTTCCCTTTGTATGTTCTTTTAAATTTCTCATATCGAGGTAATGAAACATTTGTTACGTAAGGATTTCCAGCACCTTTACCTCCGTTAATATAATCCTGATGATATTCTTCAGCTTTATAAAATGCTTTCAGTTGTTGTAATTCGGTAACTATTGGTCTATCGAAAGTTTTCTCTGCACTTAATTTCTTAATGGTATTCATCGCGATTTCTTTTTCCTCGGGAGTTTGATAAAAAAGAATAGAGCGGTAAGAACTTCCTCTGTCTGGCCCTTGTTGATTTCTTGTAGTTGGATCATGTGATGCAAAAAACACATTCACTAAATCCTGATAAGAAATTACTTTTGGATCGTAATAAACTAAAACAGATTCAGCATGTCCTGTTGTTTCAGTATTTACCAATTCATAAGTAGGATTTGCAGTTGTTCCTCCGGCATAACCAGATATCACATCCTTAACTCCCACAACTGCTTCGAAAATATGCTCACTACACCAAAAACAACCTTCAGCAAATACGGCTGTTGCCATTCCTTCTGGCGCAGTCAAATTCATTTTATTGTCCTTTTGATTAGCTAGTTTAGACGAGCTAGTTTGACCGTTACTATTGCAAGCAGCAACTAAAATGGTAAAAGCACTGATGGCAAATAATTTAAGATATTTATTCATGATTTTATTTTTTACAATTTGTCACATTTAATAACGCAAACCTTACATAAAAAGATTGCCATTTTAAACTCACAAAATCAACCCGCCCAACTTTCTCTGTCCAAGCTTCTGAAATGAATAGCTTCCGCCAGATGTTCGATGCCGATATCTTCACTTTCGGCTAAGTCGGCAATGGTTCTTGCTACTTTCAAAATACGGTCGTAAGCCCTAGCTGATAATCCTAATTTCTCCATCGCTTTTTTCAAAAGTATTTGGCCTGCGTCGGAAATTTTACAGATGTCTCTCACCATTTGCGGACTCATCTGTGCATTACTATAAATATCATCGAAATCTTCAAATCTTTTATTTTGAATATTACGGGCTTTAATCACTCGCTCTCTTATGACTTCACTTTTTTCTGATTGCCGCTCAGAAGAAAGCTCATCAAAATTTACAGGTGTTACTTCCACATGTAAATCAATACGGTCTAATAATGGTCCGCTTACTCTGCTTAAATATTTTTGAACCACTCCAGGGCCGCAAACACATTCCTTCTCGGGATGGTTATAATACCCGCAAGGACAAGGGTTCATCGCTGCAATCAGCATAAAACTAGCCGGGTAATCAACAGACATTCTAGCTCTTGCAATCGTTACTCTACGTTCTTCCAAGGGTTGACGCATTACTTCTAGAACCGTTCGCTTAAATTCGGGTAACTCATCCAAAAATAAAACCCCATTGTGGGCTAAAGAAATTTCTCCGGGTTGTGGATTGGTTCCCCCGCCAACCAAAGCTACATCCGAAACTGTGTGATGAGGCGAACGGAAAGGCCTTCTCGTTAATAAGGAATCAGAAGCCGAAAGCTTTCCTGCAACCGAATGTATTTTGGTAGTTTCTAAGGCCTCATATAGATTTAAAGGAGGCAAAATAGTAGGTAATCGTTTGGCCAACATGGTTTTACCTGCTCCAGGTGGACCAATTAAAATGGCGTTATGACCACCTGCAGCGGCAATTTCTAAAGAGCGTTTGATATTTTCTTGCCCTTTTACATCCGCAAAATCAGCATCGTAATTACCAATGGCGTGATAAAATTCATCTCTGGTATCTACAATGGTTTGCTCAGGCTTAATTCCCTTTTCAAAGAAATCAACTACCTCCGTGATACTTTTTATTCCATAAACTTCAATTCCACTTACAATTGCAGCTTCTCGGGCATTTTGTTTAGGTAAAATAAAGCCTTTAAATTTATCCTTCTTCGCTTGGATAGCAATAGGTAAAGCACCTTTCAATGCTTGGATTTGCCCGTCTAAAGAAAGCTCACCCATAATCAAATAGTTACCAATTTCCTCTTCGGGGATTTGTCCTGATGCTGCTAAAATTCCTGTGGCAATGGTTAAATCATAAGCCGATCCTTCTTTACGGATATCGGCTGGCGCCATGTTTACTACAATTTTTTGTCGTGGCATACGATTGCCGCTCGAAGTCATGGCACTTTCAATACGAAGCATACTTTCCTTCACTGCATTATCTGGCAAACCCACAATAAAATATTTTTGACCAGGAGTAATGTTTACTTCCACCGTAATGGTTAAGGCTTCAACCCCGTATACTGCGCTTCCATAGGTTTTTACAGGCATAGCTCAATTGTTTATCGGATTGAAAGTAAAGAAAATTTCCTAGATAAAAATGATTAGGGCGTTTTACTAGTAATTAACGATTTTACTTTTTTATGAAATGATATCCTATTTTTACCCCAATTCCGCCATAAAAATAGCTTCCTCTGTAAGGTATATTTGAATAATCTTTTGAAGGTTGAAAGATATAACCATACTCCAAGTGAGCACTACCCTCAAAATCAAAGTGTTTACCCAAGGTTCTTCGAATGGTATAATTAGGACCTATACGTATTAAAGAATTTTTGATAGGGCTTTCTTGGCTAGTCAATACAATCCAGTCGGGGCTATAAGTTGCTATAATCGACCAAATATTTCCAGTATTTCCTTCCGTTTTTTTATATTTTTCGGCTCTTCTATCTAAATTACTGTACCATCGTGTTTCTAAGTTAAGGTATGGGTAAACGATGTATCCTTTAGAGAAACTTTCAGATCGATAATTATAGGGTTCAAAAGTTACACTTGTTTTTAAACTTAATTTTCTGGTTAAACGAGTTTCGTCATTCAATGAAAAATTGAGATAACCAATCTGAACACTTTTGATATTATACTCAAGTTCTGCCTTTGTTTCTTGGGCGTTCGCTTGATGATAAACTATAATAAATAGACAAAAGATTAATAATTTTTTCATGAGATAAGATTTTATAGAATAAATTTAAATGAAAATTTATTAACTGCATGAAATTTAACAATTCTTAACCATCTATATATTTTGCTTCATTTGATATTAAAATAAATCAACCCTACCTTAGCCTATTAAAATAAACCATCATGAAGAAAATAATTTATACGTTAAGTCTAGCGCTTTTTGCTACCTCATTATTTGCCCAGCAACCTACTTTTATTACCGACAGTTTAGATCAATACATTAAAACAGGAATTAAGGATTGGGATATCCCCGGTTTGGCAATTGCCATTGTAAAAGACGGAAAGCCAGTAATGATTAAAGGTTATGGAGTAAAAGATATGAAGACCAATGCTCCGGTTGATGAAAACACCTTGTTCATGATTGCCAGCAACAGTAAATTGTTTACTGGAACTTCTATTGCGAACCTGGCTTATCAAAAAAAGCTTTCTTTAAATGATCCCATCACTAAATATTTTCCAAATTTCAGTATTTATGATAAAAATGCATCCGCTTTATTAACGGTAAAAGATTTGATGGGACATAAATTAGGAACAAAGACTTTTCAGGGAGATTTTACCTTTTGGGATAGTAATTTATCTTCCGAAGAAATCATGAATCGAATGAAGCTGATGAAACCTATTTATCCTTTCCGACAGGATTTTGGTTATTGCAACAGCTGTTTTTTAACGGCAGGAGAGGTAATCCCGAAAGTGACCAACGAAACTTGGAATCAATATGTAGAAAATAATATTTTGAAACCTTTAGGAATGAATAATACCTATACCGTTCATGCAGGTATGTCACAAAGAGTTAATGTTTCAAAGCCTTACACCAATCAATTTACTGGAGTGGTTACTGAAATTCCTTATGACAATGTAGATAATTTAGGTCCTGCTGCCAGTATGATTTCTAACGTAAGCGACCTTTCTAAATGGTTGATGCTTCAATTGGATAGCGGAAAATATGAAGGGAAGCAAATTCTTCCTTGGCCTGTACTTCGAATGACCAGAGACGTAAATACAGCATTGTCTAGCCGTAAAAATGGAGAAACCCATTTTACAGATTATGGCTTAGGTGTTTTTGAAGCTGATGATGCAGGTAAGCAGGTATATTGGCATACTGGAGGTGCTTTTGGCTTTGTGAGTAATGTTTGTTTTGTTCCAGAATTGAATCTAGGAATCAGCATTTTAACCAATATGGATAACCAAAGTTTCTTTGAGTTATTGAGACATCAAATCTTAAATGCTTACTTGGGTAAACCTTACCAAAATTTAAGTAAAGATGCTTTGTCAGGATATCAGAAAACAAAAGCTGATGACATAGAAAAATTAAAAACTTTTCAAGCTAGAGTTGGTAAAGAGAAAACTGAGTTGGCTTTATCGGCTTATGCCGGAACTTATCATCATCCATTATATGGGGATATTACCATTACTACATCTGGGAAAGACTTAAGGGTTGACATGAAAACTACTCAAAACCTAACCGCTAAAATGCAGTACATGGATAAAGATGAATGGTTAATGACTTATAGCAATTTGGGTTATGGCATTTACGCAACAAAATTTAAGATAGAAAAAGGGAAAGTGATAGGTTTAACCATCCCAACCAACGATTTTGTTGAATATGATAATTATGATTTTGATAAGATAAAATAGATTTTTCATTTGAGGATTTGAAAGCGGAGTTTTAATAAAGAACTTCGCTTTTTTTATTTCAAAAATTATCAAATCAAGACCGTTGCAAGGTAAAAAGTGTAGATATTTTATAAATTATTAATTTT
>JAHJVW010000002.1 GCA_018828585.1 Bacteroidota bacterium | reverse complement strand
TATACTAAGGTTAATAATCATTTTTTACTAATTTTGTAAATACATGGCAAATTACTGAATAAAAATTTAAATAACTGAAATAATTAACTTGATTTTTGAAAGCAAATTACAAATAAATGAGTAATACTTCTCAAATTAATCATTTCAATAGCAGAGTAATAAGAAGTTAGAAGATCAGGATTAAGTTAAAAAACCTGATTGTAGTGGATACCGGCCAGAGCCTAAAGCCTGCAGGCGTATAAACGAAAAGCAGGGCTATCGTTCCCGGATGGAAGATAAACCCTGCTTTTCTAAAAAAATGTATGTATAAATTATTCTCCTAAAATTTCGTGAAGAACGTTTTCGTTTGCTGTTTTAGCGGTTTTTGTTGCTCCGAAGGTTTCTTCGTCGATGATTAAATCGCCCGCATTTACGGTTCCTAAAAGACTGAAATCTGTATCTACAGTCGCCATCAGCTCGATAAAAGCTTCTTGATTTTGGGGAGCGACAGAAACCACGACCCTGCCCTGCGCCTCGCCAAAAAGGAAAGCATCTTTACGGAAATCGCTATCGGTCTCGATGCTGAAACCTAAATTGTTTGGCATGGCCGACTCTAAGAGCGCAATGTACAAACCACCGTCGGCCACATCGTGAACGGATTGAACCAGTTTATTTTGAATTAATGCTTTGATGACTTGGTGCATCTCGTATTCCTTGTCCAAATCGAAATATGGAGCGGGAGAAGCGGCAATTTTATGGAAAGACGCCAGGTACTGTGAAGAGGCAATGTCGTTTTGGCTTTCGCCGATTAAGTAAATGAAATCGCCTTCGTTTTTGAAGTCCAAGGTCATCATGTTTTTGATGTCGTCCATGACGCCTAACATCCCAATAGTTGGGGTTGGAAAAACCGGACCTTCATCTGAAGATTGGTTGTAGAAAGAAACGTTACCACCCGTAACCGGCGTTTCGAATTTGGTACAAGCAGTGCTCATGCCTTTAATGGCGCCCACAAATTGCCAGTAAACTTCGGGCACATAAGGGTTACCGAAATTTAAACAATTGGTGATGGCCACAGGCTCGCCACCTGCACAAGTAATATTTCTTGCAGCCTCGGCAACGGCAATAGCACAACCTTTTTCAGGGTCGGCGTTTACGTAGCGTGAGTTACAATCTACCGTTAACACAATTGCCTTATCAGTATCTTTTATAGAAACCACAGCTGCATCACTTGGTTTATTGGTCACCATATTCGCCGTACCCACCATAGAGTCGTACTGGTTGGTTACCCATCTTTTGGAGGCTATATTTGGATGTGATGTTAAATGAGTAGCCACCGCTTTTAAGTCGGCAGGTTCTTTTACATCTTCTATTTTAAATTTTTGAAATTCTTTGTAGTAAGCAGGCTCGGTATAATCTCTTTTGTAAACTGGTGCGCCACCGCCTAACACTAAATCATCCGCAGGAACATCGGCAACCAATTCGCCGTTCATGTAATATTCCAAGCGTTGGGTATCGGTTACTTCGCCAATGATGGCGCAATTTAAATCCCATTTATCAAACACAGCTTCAACTAGGGCTTCTTTACCTTTTTCTACCACGATGAGCATACGCTCCTGAGATTCGGATAATAGAATCTCGAAAGGCAACATATTTTGTTGGCGGGTTGGCACTTTATCTAAATCAATGCGCATTCCGTGTTCGCCTTTGGCAGACATTTCGGAATTGGAACAAATGATTCCGGCTGCGCCCATATCCTGCATTCCGATCACGGCTCCGGTTTGAATCACTTCTAAAGAAGCTTCCAACAATAATTTCTCTTGAAAAGGGTCACCAACTTGAACTGCTGGTAAATCGTTCACAGAATCTGCTGATATATCTTTTGATGCGAAAGCCGCACCGTTAATTCCGTCTTTTCCGGTTGCTGAACCTACAATATAAACTGGATTTCCTACGCCATAAGATGTTGCGGAAGCGGTCTCTCCTACTTTCACAATCCCGGCCGACATGGCGTTTACCAATGGATTGACGTGGTAACATTCATCGAAGAAAACCTCGCCACCCACAGTTGGAATTCCAAATGCGTTGCCATAATCTCCAATTCCTTTCACTACGCCTTTCATCAACCACTGTGTTTTCTGTTGATTGATATCGCCAAAACGCAAAGAGTTGAGTTGTGCAATTGGACGAGCGCCCATGGTGAAAATATCCCTGTTGATACCTCCAACTCCAGTTGCAGCACCTTGATATGGTTCTAAAGCTGATGGGTGATTGTGAGATTCTATTTTAAAAACACAAGCGATACCGTCGCCTAAATCTACCATACCTGCATTTTCTTCGCCTGCTTTGGCCAACATACGTGGACCGTCTTTAGGTAAAGTTTTTAGCCAGGTGATGGAATTTTTATAGGAACAGTGTTCGCTCCACATCACTGAAAAGATAGAAAGTTCGGTGAAGTTTGGTGTTCTTCCTAAAATTTCTTTAATCTTTTCGAATTCTTCGGGACGAAGTCCTAATTCTTTTGCGGTATCTAGTGTGGTGAGTTGTGAATTTTCCAATTTCTTATGTATCTGAAGGGTTGCGCAAAGGTAAAAAATATGGTTAATTTATTGGAATCGAATTGGAATTAAATTGACTAGAATTTCTATAAAAGAGAATTAAAGTGACCACAATTGATATAAAATAGGAAATACAATTTGACATTACCGCTCCTTTCAAACCAAATTGTGCAGTTAGCAAAGCCGTTATTGAGGTAATTGAGATAAACCCCAAGCCTGATGAAATGGTATTGTACTTAATTAATCCTTTTGCCGAGAAGAAATTAGCGATGATGATATTGATTGTAAATAAGCAGATAACAGGACTACTGATTAGGATTAATGATTTGAGTGCTGTAAAATCTTTTCCTAATAACCACACAAAAAAATCATTTGGAATCAGCAATATGGTAATAATTAAACTCAATGAAACCGCTAAGGAGGCTAAAATGTATTTGAGAATGCTTTTGACACTATAATTTGATTTGGTAGCATAGGCCATGTTTACATTTGCCAAACCTACCGGAATTAACCATATCGAATCGGTAACGGTTAACCATAATCCAAAAATGCCAACATCCTTCACACTCAACATCCTCATGATAATTAAAACTGCGAATCGATAGGATGCGAACTGCATTAAATTATTGAGTTGATTCAATCCTCCAAGTTTTAAAAAGTGCTTGGTAATTACCATTAAACTATGGAAAGTTATTTTTTGATTTTTCCTGAAAGTTTCGAATAATAAAAATCCAAAATGTGGCAAAAACGAAATAATGAGCAATTGCCAATAAATATTGGTATTGAGGATTTCAAAAGTTGACATCGCGAATATCAGTATCAACAAAATTAAAGGTTGAATTATTTTTAATATGGTTAATAACCTAAACTTTAACTGATAGCTATAGAGTGCGGTAAGGTTATTAAAACCCGTTTGAATAATCCCTAATAAAACAAAATATAGAAGGTTAGTGATTGATAATTTTGTAATGAAGAAAACAAAAGGAAGCGCAATGACAGCAATGAATAAGGTCCATAAAAACGAAGAAATCAAGATTTCCTTTTGCTGATACTTGGTGAGCATAAAAACCATTACCGAATTACCAACGATGGCAGTAAAAACTTGCAAAAGTCCGATGCAAGTAATTAAATAAGTGATTTCTCCTCTGCCTTCGGCACCCAAAATTCTAGCTGTAAAAATGATGATCAACAGGTTCATTACTGCCGAAATCACATTTCCTAAAATTTGATAGAGTGAGTTTTTAAACAAAATTTAATGCTTTAGGAACAGATTTTATTTATTTTAAGTGTACGCCAAGTTTCATTGGCAACAGCTTGATAGCTGTATTTTTTACTCGCTAATTCTGAAATAGACTCTGGTTTATAATTTTTGTAGGATTTATATATTTGATGAAGAGATTTAATTAATTCTTCCTTATTCCCTTCGCTAAATAACAGTCCATTTTCTTGATTTAAAATTTCAGAAACCCCTCCTACATCTGTACTAATAACTGGTAGCCCACAACATAATGCTTCTAAAATTACACAAGGTAGATTTTCATAACGGCTGTTCAATACAAAAGCATGGCATTTCTTCATCTCCTCTGCAACAGCATGGTTATTCATTTCTCCTAGAAACCTTACGGCATTTTTCATATGAACAGAATGCTTTACTTTTTCAACTAAATGATTTTTTTGAGGTCCTATGATATTTAATTTCACTTTAGGGTTTGAAATTAAAAAATCGTCAAACGCTTCCAATAATAGCTCAGGATTTTTTTGAAATGATAAGGTGGAAACATGTAAGAAAGTGAATTCATCATATTTACTAGATTCTCCTAAATTAAAATGATTGGTATTCATCACGTTTGGAATGGCTTTGTAAGCAGTATTTTTATTCCATTTCTTCACCTCTACTTCAAGTGCTTTTGCAACAGGAAGAATCAAATCAAAAGAATTTAAAATTCTTTTAAATAGAAATCTCAACAAAATAGAATGAGAAGAAAGTGAGTCTTTGCTGAAATCATAAAAAGCTGTCCAATGCTCTGTTAACACGCTTTTGAGTTTGTATTTCTTGGAGTAGTACATCGTCACCAATCCGGCAGGAAAAAAAACGTATGTGTGGATATAAATTGGGAGTCCCCTTTCGTTTATTTCTTGATTTATAAACTTTAGATTATAAAATAGATAGTAAAAAAGGTTAAAAATATTACCAATAATCGGTAAAGTAGACTTTGGGTAATAACCAATAATTGTATCTATATACTCGCTGTAATTAGATTCTTTTATGAGTTTTTTAATGTTACTATCACCAACCAAGTAGACTATAACTTGATGCTTTTGATTTGATAATGCACTAATTGTCCTTTCGTTAAAATCCCCATTAAAAACATCTTTTTTACTTGGATACCATGAAGGAACTACTAGAACATAATCTTTTTTAAGCATACAATTGGTAATCGAACAAATCTCTTGAATTTTTTAAATTTAATATTTGTAGCAGAATAATTTATCATATAATGGGGACATAATTCACCTCTAAAACCTGACTTAAAATTGGCGATTCCTAGCATATTGGCACCATATAAGTCAAAAGAATTAATTCCCAATTCTTTCAATTTCTCCATCATCTTTAAGTATAAAAAAGTGCTGGATTGAGTGCTGTCTTTTTGTTTAGAATTTGACAATAATAAATTATAAGCTCTAGATTTATCTTCATCAATAATTATTAATGAAGATGCTTTTAATTCCCCATTTAAATAAACTCCAAAGCCTCTTAGATATCCTGAATCAATCAACCTGTTGAAGTAATTTTTATAAAATTTAGTTTTCGCTTTTGAATACCCAAAATATTGAAAATCATTCAGCTGTTGTTTTAAAATATCATCGTTATGATTATTGTAGATGAATTTTAAATCGAACTTTGAAGCCTCGTCCCATTTAACTTTGTTATTGTTCCTTAAATCAATCTTATCTGTAGCATTTATATAGGTATAATTCACTTTGGCTAAACAATCATTCAAATTAAAAGCCCTGATATCCTGAATTTGTGGAGGAAGACTAAAAACAAAATTTCTATAGTTCTTTTTTAGGATTTGAAGAGACTGATTGAGCGTGTCGAAAAAACTAAAATCAGTTAATGTATCGTTAAACCAAAAGCTCGAATAAGAGAAATGATCGGGAACTATAATTGATTTTCCTTTGATATGTGTAGCAAAACCTAAATGTGCTTTTTCATTTCTAAAAAAGATCCAATACTTTATTTTAGTTTGATGCAACTGAGCAATAATTTCCAGATAGTCTGGGTCATCAAAAATAGAAGTTCTATTTATTGCTACAGCTTCCTGCCATGTTTTTTTATCAACTTCCTTTAACAAATTTTATTCTTTCATGATCTAATGCAAGTATATAAAATAAAAAACCACTCTTCTATAAAGAAAAATGGGTTTAATCAATTTAATGTTTAATCAATTCGCTAATCTAAAAACAATTGGCATAATGTAAGAAACTCTTACGGCTCGTCCGTTTTGATAACCTGGTGACCATAATGGTGATTTCTTAATTACTCGAATCGCTTCCTCATCACATCCTGCACCAATTCCTCTTAATACTTTAAGATTAGTTATTTCTCCGTTAGTTTCTATTACAAAAGAAACGGTTACCCTTCCGCCGATATTATTTTCTCTCGCCAAATTTGGATATCTTAAATTTTTACTCAAAAATTTAGACCATTCATCCATTCCGCCAGGGAATTGTGGGTACTTCTCAATATTATACATATTGTATGTTCCTTCTCCACTATCTTCGTTTCCATTACCATTTCCTCCCTTTTCATTGCTGATAATTGGTATACTATTTTCACCAGATTCTTTACCTTTAAAATCTAATGAACCTATCACATTCTTATCTATATCAGCAATAGTTGGAATTTCAATTGTGGGTACATTGTCCGCTACTACTCTTGGTGGATTATACTTTATCTGGTTAAACTCTTCCTGATGAGATACAGGTTCTGAAGCCTTTATCTTTTGCTCTTTAGGCTTTGGTAGCTCTTTCTTTGTTAAATCTACTTCGATAATTTGAATAGAATCTTTATTGATTAAAGGAATTGTCCCTTGGTCGGGATTTAGATTTCCCATTCTATTATAAGCCGCTGCTAAAAGAATAGCGCTACAGAATAATCCTATGGCAATAAGCATTGCTCTTTTTAAATACTTCCCTGATTCCTTTCTTAAAACAAAAGCACCATAAGATTGATTTCTGTTGGCGAAAACAACATCGAGCCACTCGATGCTATTAACATTTAATTTTGAATTGAACATAGGTGTGTTTTTTAAATGGTTAATTACTTTTACTTAAGTTAATTAAACAAATCACCAAATGTTAAACTGTTGATTTAACGGCATTTTATAAAAAGGAAAAGGTCAGACTGTTATCAAATCTGACCTTTTCCAATCATTACTTAGTGATACTTAATTAAAAGGCATACACAAATGCTAAAGAAAATTGTGAAGCTGATTTAGTAGCCAATCCATTTTTATCTAAAAATCCAAAACCATTTGTTTTTGAATTATCCAATCTAATTTCAGGAATAAGTCTAAAACCACCAGTTTTTAAATTCGCCGTTAAAGTTAAAGCGGTTACTCCTTCTTCAGGAGTTGAATCTTTAATCTTAAAAAATTCACCTCTTAAACCTAAAGCAAAATCATTTGTTACACTAATTTGTGGATAAAGGGCAACACCAGAGAATCCTCCATTATTTTTACCCGGGGCTGAATAATCAGCTGCATTTAAACCTAGCATAAATTTCTCTGTAATTTGATAAGAAGTTGTTAAATCGAATTCAGTTCCTGCTGGTTTGCCAGTCAATACATTTAAATAGGCTGTCCACCCTTTCACTGGGCTAATTGATAGTTGAGCTCCAAAATTTGAAAGTCCACGATCAGGATTTGCAACATAACCATTCCAATAAAAAGAACCTGCATTTGTATTATTAAATAAACCAACCATCACACCTACTTTATCAGAAAATGTTACGTTAGCTTTAATACCTGCATTTTGGAACGGTCCGTTGGTAAATAAATAAGAGGTAGAATAATTAAAATTTGCAACCGGAGAAATTACTTCGTATCCAACAAAAGTTCCCATGTATCCCGCAGACATGCTAAACTTATTTGTAAAAGCATAAGTAGCATATAAATTTTGAATATGAATAGTAGCATCTGGAAGAGACTGATCACTTCTCGGTCCGAATGAAACCTCACCAACAAAAGACGCTTTACCCGTAGATTTTTTTAATGCAACATCTACCATCCCTAATGATAAAGAGTTTTGATCAGATGCAAAACTAGTTTTGATGTTTGCTTTTTTCGCAAAATCATATTTCCAATAAGCGTCAACAGAGCCAGAAATTTGTAATGGTGTTGATGTGGAATCGGTTTGAGCTTGGGCTGTGAATGCAATTGCAATTGCCGCAGCCATAGTTAATACTTGTTTTTTCATTGTTTTACTTGTTTAGGGTTGAGTTGATTATGTGTTATAATTTTGATAGCACAATTAAAATTTCGGTAGGTATACCATGAATTAAGCCTACCGAAATTTCTTATTTTAATTTTGAAATCATTGAGGTAGTGTAAGCATGTACACCATGTTCATGGATATCCAGACCTTCTATTTCTTCCTCTGCAGAAACTCTGATTCCCATAGTGTACTTCAGGATAGCAAAAAGGAGGAAAGAGGCCGAAAATGCAGCAAATCCATAGACTGCTACTCCTTTCAATTGTGCTAAGAAACTCATATCAGTTCCCCAAATACCTACTGCTAAAGTTCCCCACACACCGCATACTAAGTGAACGGGAACAGCTCCAACAACATCGTCTAACTTTATTTTTTCTAGGAACTGAACAGCTAACACAACTAAAATACCCGCAATAAAACCAATATAAATTGCTTCCATTGGTGTCACCACATCAGCACCTGCGGTAATACCTACTAATCCAGCAAGAATACCATTCAATACCATTCCGTAATCGTAAGTTTTTAATAAAATTGTAGCTAAAATAAAAGCCCCCACAGCACCAGCACAAGCACCTAAAGTCGTATTGGTTAATACTAAAGAAGTTAAACCTGGATCTGATGATAATACAGATCCACCGTTAAAGCCAAACCATCCTAACCATAAAATAAAAACACCGATAGTCGCAAAAGCTAAGTTTGAAGCGGGGAAAGGATTTCCTTTTCCAGCGAAGCGACCGATACGTGGACCTAACAAGATAACCCCTGCCAATGCACCCCATCCACCAACAGAATGAACCAAAGTAGAACCTGCAAAATCATGGAATCCCCAAGAAGAAACCATACCTGCACCCCATTGCCAGCTACCACAAATTGGGTAAACGACGCCTACAAAGAAAATTGTGAAGATTAGATAAGCACTAAATTTAATTCTTTCTGCTACAGCGCCAGAAACAATAGTGGCGGTTGTTGCAGCAAACATAGCTTGAAACAAGAAGTCTGTGTAATATGGATAACCTGCTGCATAGGAAGAGGTGTTCCCTCCGACAGGTAATGCTAAGCCAAACCCGGCAAATCCAAACCATCCTGGTGCATCACCAAAACCTGGATACATCAAATTAAAACCACAAAAAGCATATAATAAAATACCTATTACTGGAGTAATTGCATTCTTAAATAGAATATTGACAGTATTTTTAGTTTGAGAAAAGCCAGCTTCCACACTGGCAAACCCTAAGTTCATAATAAATACTAGTGCAGCACATATCATCATCCAAATATTACTGGCATTAAAGAATACGGCCTTCGCGGCATCAGCTGTTTCAGCAACTTGTACTGTTGTCAAAATAGTTGCAATTGGGAGCTTGCAAAAAAAGACATCGGCGACATTGTTTGTAATAAATAATAAATTTTCCATTTGTTAATTGTTTTCAGTTTAGTTTTAATTA
>JAHJVW010000150.1 GCA_018828585.1 Bacteroidota bacterium | reverse complement strand
ATAAATATATTATAAAATGAAAGAAGAAAAAATTATTAAACCTTTTAATGGTTATTTGGCTATTGTATTAGCTATTTTAAGTATTAGCTTCCTTATTTATTGTTTTGTGGTTCAGCAAGTGTTTGGAATAGTGATATTGCTACCTATTTTATTGCTGATATTGAAAGGACTCATTGTCATCAGTCCTAACAATGCAAAGGTTTTGTTGCTATTTGGTGATTATAAAGGTAGTGTAAAACAAAACGGTCTTTTTTGGATAAATCCTTTTTATTTCAGAATGAGTCTTTCACTAAAAGCTAGAAACTTTGAAAGTGAAAAAATTAAAGTAAATGATAAAATGGGAAATCCTATTCTCATCAGTGTCATATTGGTATGGAGAGTAGAAGACACTTTTAAATCATCGTTTGAGGTGGATAATTATGAAAAATTTATTACTGTTCAAGCTGATTCGGCAGTAAGAAAATTAGCAGGATCTTTTCCCTATGATCATTTTGAAGACGAAGATGCGACCATTACTTTAAGCACCAATTTTGATGATGTGAATATTGCTTTAGAAAAAGAAATTTCTGAAAGATTACAAATTGCAGGAATCGAAGTAATTGAATCTAGAATTGCTTATTTAGCTTACGCACCTGAAATTGCACACTCCATGTTGAGGAGACAACAAGCATCCGCGGTTGTCGCTGCTAGACATAAAATTGTTGAAGGAGCAGTAGGGATGGTTGAAAGTGCTTTGAAACTACTCGCTGAAAAATCGATTATAGAATTTGATGAGGATAAGAAGGCCGCAATGGTGAGTAATTTGATGGTAGTGCTGTGTGGAGATAGTGAGACTAAACCTGTAATTAATACAGGTACATTAAATCAATAATACATTAGTATGGCAGTTAAAAAACCATTTGCACTAAGAATTGATTCAGAAACAATGAAGGATATTGAGAAGTGGGCAGCGGATGAATTTCGTAGCGTAAACGGACAGATTGAGTGGATGTTAAATCAATTATTAAAGGATTCTAAAAGGCTGAAAAATAAATCGGAAATCGAAAAGAAAAATTAAGATTGTATTTTTTAATATAAGCGTGTAAAGAATAGCTGAAATTGTCATTCGTTTTACATTTAAAAATTTAAATTTTGCTTTCTAAATAAAACGCTACTAAATTAGTAGTAGTTATAAAAAAACAATAAATTATGTTAAGATTAGGTGATATTGCTCCAAATTTCAAAGCTAAGACTTCGGAAGGAGAGCTAGATTTTTATGAATATTTAGGAGATAGTTGGGGTGTTCTTTTTTCACACCCTGCAGACTACACACCAGTTTGCACAACCGAACTGGGGAAAACAGCATCTTTAAAGCCAGAATTTGATAAAAGAAATGTAAAAGTAATGGCCTTAAGTGTAGATTCTGTTGAATCACATGAAGGTTGGATAGCTGACATCAATGAAACGCAAGGTGTTGAAGTTAACTTCCCAATTATTGCTGATGAAGATAAAAGCATAGCAGAATCTTACGGAATGATGCATCCTAATGCTTCTGCAACTTTTACTGTGAGATCATTATTTATTATTGCTCCTGATAAAACAGTGAAACTAATTATTTCTTATCCAGCTTCAACGGGTAGAAACTTTCAAGAAATTCTTAGGGTGATAGATTCACTTCAATTAACAGCTTATTATAGTGTAGCTACACCTGCTGATTGGAAAGATGGAGATGATGTAGTGGTAGCTCCAGCTATTAAAACTGAAGATATCCCCGCTAAATTTCCAAAGGGTTTTAAGGAAATTAAACCCTATTTAAGAATGACACCTCAACCAAATAAATAATTTAAAGAGGAGTTAAATTATAAATTTTTTATATTTGAAATTGAAAATAAGAATCTAATGCCTGTTTACTTACAGTGATTGATTTTATTTTTTATTTAATCACTTAAAACTAATTAATTATGAAAACAGGTACAGTAAAATGGTTCAATGCGCAAAAAGGCTTTGGATTTATTATTTTTGAAGGAAAAGACATATTCGTACATTTTAAGGATGTAGAAGGTGGAGCAAGCGGAATTAAAGACAATGACGAGGTCGAATTCGAAATTGAGGATGGTAAAAAAGGACCGCAAGCAGTAAATGTGAGGAGAGTTTAAGAAAAAAATACCATAAAACAGAAAAGAGGCTGTCTCAAAACATAAATTGAGGCGGCTTTTTTTATTTCATTCGATTAAACAATATTCTCAATAATTAATAGGTATTTGATTCAGATTGTGTTTGTGAGGTTTTGAGATTGATTAGCGTTATAAAACATCTTTATAAGTTGCTTTTTTCTGATATTATGAGCAATAGCGATTTATGTGAGTTACAAGCTATAACAGATAATGAAATTTTTAATTATTGATTAATAAATTCTATAAAAACAAGTGTAAAAATCTAATTCTTTTATTCTGCATTTTTATTAAAAAAACGATAATT
>JAHJVW010000015.1 GCA_018828585.1 Bacteroidota bacterium | reverse complement strand
CAGCGTATACTCAAAAGTAAAAAATAAGCTGGTCTGGTTCTCTGGTTTTTTATTCGGAAGCATTTGAAATATTTGCAGGTTTTACTATGTAAATATAATAAATCTTGCAAATATTTTATACCAATTTATTCCACAATCTATTGATAATCATTATTTTATATGTATTTTAAGGGGCGACTAACTAATGAGAGATTCCTCACTTCATTCGGAATGACGACCTACCCTTTAAAAGACAAAATTGTTTTTTTCAGGCCTGCTCTAGCAGATACAGGTAGTTCTTTTCCTAAAGCATTTTTAATTTTTTGATTAGAAACTAGGTAATTCTCGGTGAGCTTGTGGAGACGCTCGGTGTTTAAGGGGAAGTGAAGGCGATCACCCATGATCGCGAGGTACTTGATCCATTTAGATGGAATAGCCCATAATTTGGGTTTTACACCTAAATTCAGCGCTATTTCATGGACCAACTCATTAGTAGATAAACTTTGGTCATCTGCCATTTGATAGACACCAGATGGAATAGCTTCTCTTTCTAAGAGTTCTTTGATGACAAAGCATAAGTTCTCGATACTTAAAAAAGAACGTTGGTTTTCAAAAGCGGCTAGCGGGTAGGGGATTCCCTTTTTTACAAATTGATATAATAAATTCAAATTTCCCTTGTTCCCTGGACCATGAATCATGCAGGGACGTAAAATATAATAAGACTTTCCTTCTGGTAAAGGTTGAGCTTTGATGTATTCCTCCGCCATTAATTTTGACTTTCCATAATGGGTTTGAGGGTTAGGGATGATGTCCTCTGTTAAAATTCCATTCACGGTGTCTGCTGCTGCTTTTACCGAGCTGATGAAAATAAACTTTTTAGCATCAGACTTTAGAAAAGCATCATACAATTGTTTGGTGAGTTCAAAGTTGGCTTCGTAATAATCTTTTGGTTGCGAAACTTTTTTTAGATCGTGTGCTTTGCCTGCTAAGTGGATGATTGATCCTCCATGTGCTTCTGCCAATATTGCTAGCGACTGCTGTTGACGAAGTTTTAAGATCTCAAAATAGTATTGAGAATTTGAGAAGTACCTCAATATATTACAACCCACAAAGCCAGATGCTCCAGATATATATATATACTCACTACCAGTTCTCATCTTCTAAAAATATTTTCGTAGAAAGTAGTAATTTAAAACTGCTGTTTATACAATTGCTTAATCTGCTCGTAAACTATAGTATCCTTAAAACTGCTTTCAGCCATTCTTCTACTATTCAGTCCCATCATTTCTAATTTCTGTGAATCTTTGACAACAAGTTTGACTGCATCACCTATTGCTTTTACCGAGCGTGGTTTGATTAAGTATCCATTTATTCCTTCCTTAACCGTTATATTGCATCCAGGAGTATTGGTGGTAATGATCGGAAGTCCAATCGCTAATGCTTCTAGAATCCCTCTTGGGATCCCTTCACGATAGTAGCTGGGATATATAAATACGTCAGCAGCAGAAAGAAGATTTTGGATATCTTTCTGTTTACCAGTAAAGAGAATATTGCTGTTATTTTTAAAAAGGTTAATGAAATCATACGGTATATGCCTCGGATTGTCTTCATCTGACCAGCCAACAATAAATAATTTAATCTTTGGGTTTTCTTTTTGTAACCCTAAGAATGCTTCAGTCAATTCCTTTATCCCTTTTTCCCAAAGCAGCCTAGTGACACAGATAAACAACAGCTCATCAGAAAGTAATCCATGTAATTTTCTTACTAATTTCCGAGTTTCAGCCTCAGGCTTAAATAGTTCTAAATCAATACCACTACCTAACACTAATTTTACTTTCTTGGGATTGAATCTAGTAAACCACAAAGATTTAATATCGTCAGGATTTTGTACGATTATTAAGTCGCAAACCAAGAATTTAAAGAAATATAATGATTGGCTTAGACTTCTTAAAATCATGTATTTTAATGACCTATTGGCATATGCAATTCCAAGACCTGTAACATGCAACACTATTTTCGGCGGTAGTAACAGTGACGCAAAGCTTGTAATGAAGTTGGGTTGAAACCGGAATGAATGAATAAGATCAAACTTTTCCTTTTTTATAATATCCCTGTAGATGCGTATTAAACGGATTGTTTGGAAGATCCCTTTATTACTCCGTTTCATCTCATAATGAAAAACCCTTAATCCACTTTTTTCAATCAAATTTACATAACCATCATTAGGCACTAAGGCAGACACAACGTATCCAACATCTTGTAGATAAAGTGCAAGTTTAAGTCTGCTATTATAAAAATCAGCTCCTGAGTTTTCAATCAATAATACTTTGGATTTTATATTGTCAGGCATAAATCCTAGTTAATTTTATAATAAGATTTATACCAGATGATAAATTTCTGAATTCCATCTTCAATGGAAGTAGAAGGGGAATAACCTGTGCTATTTTTTAGTGCATCAATATCTGCATAAGTTTTATAAACATCACCTTTTTGCATGGGAAACATCTCTTTCAAAGCTTTCTTTCCTAAAGCATTTTCAATTACGGAAATAAAATAGTTAAGTTCTACCGGTGAGTTATTCCCGATATTAAATAGGCGATATGGCGGTTTACCTTCTTCTTCAGATATTGGAGGGATGGCGCAAAGTAGTTGATTAACGCCATCAACGATGTCATCAATATAGGTGAAATCACGACTTAAATTGCCGTGATTGAAGACTTTTATAGGCTCTCCAGAAATAATTGCGTTTGCGAAGAGGATTGGTGACATATCTGGTCTGCCCCAAGGACCATAAACAGTAAAAAATCTTAAACCAGTAACCGGAATTTTATAAAGATGACTGTAGGTATAAGCCATCAATTCGTTGCTTTTCTTAGTGGCAGCATAAATGGAAACAGGACTATCGGTAACATCAGATTCACTAAAAGGTATATTTTTATTCATCCCATAGACGCTTGAACTGCTGGCGTAAATCAAATGTTTAATATCATTGTGCCTACAACACTCAAGAATATTCATAAATCCAACGATATTACTATCAATGTATGCCATGGGATTCGTGATACTATATCTAACCCCAGCTTGGGCAGCCAGATTGATTACTATATCGAATTTATGCTTAATGAAGAGTTCGGAGAGCCCATCATGATCTTTCAGATCTAATTGAATGAATGAAAAATTAGGTGATGAAGTACTAATGATCATCTCATTATATCTGATATCTTGCTTATAAACACCGAGTTCGGCTAATCTATTAAATTTAAGATCTTTGTCGTAATATTCATTAATAACGTCTAATCCAATTACCGTGTGATTTTCGTTATTTAATTTGGCTGCGATATGAAAACCAATAAAACCTGCAGCTCCTGTAACTAATACTTTCATTATGATTCTCGATTCTAGTCTTTGATAAGATTCTTCATTTTAAAATAGGATTTTTCTTTGTAATAGAAATAAAGTAATCCGACGATGATAATATGGTAATAGGAGGACCTGTATCGTGTTGCTGAACCAGGATTAAATAATCCAAAAGGATAATTCATAAATAAAATCAAAATAACACCAAACAACAAAAACATTACAAAATTAGGATTAATTGTATCGCGGAAAAGTTGTTTAAAAATTATCGCAGAAATTAGGTAAATCATGGTTATAATAAATAGCATTCCCTCTAAGAAATAAGGCATAAAGTATGGCTTATTTATGCTTTCTGGTAATGTAGGGCCTAAATTAGCAATAAATATTCCTTGAGGCGCCTTTAGAAATAAATCGCTTGCACTTTTCCAAAATCCAAATTTTCTAGTTGATGTAGAGCTGAAACTAGAAGGATCGAAATAAGCTTCCGCAAGAGGAAGGAATTCGTCTTTTATATATTTGTTAGCAAGATTATAAACGATAATGGAACTAATAAAAACCGTTAAAATAATGCTTAAAAATCGCACATACTTATTGATAAAAGTGATTTTAAAATAATATAAGATAATAATTAACAGCAATAAACCTACCCCAACGGTGGGACGCATTATAATGATAATATACAACGAAATTAAATTCAAAAAAACTGAAAATCTTAAGGGTTTTTTTTCAAAGAGATTTACCAACCAGACCAGAGCAATACAAGTAAAAAAACAAGTAAACGCTTCTTTAGAAATAACTGATGTCCACATCCCAAAGCTGGGCATGGAGAGAAAAAAAACAAGTATGTATTCTTTATATAAACTCCATTTCAGTTCTTTTATTAAAATAGTCAGGCCCCAGAAACTGAATAAACAATAAGCTAAGTGAACAAAAAAATCAAGAAAAAGTATCTTTTTCAGAATTGCTGTTAAAGATGAAATCAATAAGGTATTATTTCTGAGCGTTTGAATCGATAAAGTAATTGGTGAATTTAAATAGGAAATCGCATCACCTAAATAAGTGATTTTTCCAAAAATAAATACGCCGTAGAAGCAGTAAAATAATTTAATAATTAATAGTAAGAATAGAGACTTTCGCATTTAATTGTCTTTGATTAGCGTCATCCATTTCATGAGGACATTTTCCTTTGAATATTCTTCTGTTTTATTGACTATATTTAATTTAAAAGATAGGTCAATCTTCTCATCAAATATGTCTAAAAGATATTTTGACCAAAGAGGATTTGCTTTGGTCATTTCGGAGGGTACGGGTAATAACACCCCATAATTGTTTAATCCATAACGGTGCTTATAATTAATATCATAATTAATATCGCTCGTTAATATTTCACGGGGACCAAATCTACAGTCGGCTGCTAAAATAGTAGCATTACAAATAAGCGCTTCTATTACTACGTTTGGTAATGATTCGTAACTTGAAGTAAGTATAAAGCATTTTGATAATTTATATAGGCGGTATGGGTTAGCAATCAAACCCAAAAAATAAACATCATACTTATCTGTCAAGACAGGTCGCTCTTTTTCAGCTTCATTAAAAATTTTCAGATCCAGTGCTTTGCCATAATGAACTAATTCATCACGTAAGGGGCCATCTCCAACAATCAACAATTTGACCTTTGGCTTTATTTTTTTCAATTCCTCATAAAGTATTAATTGAGCTTTTATAAGCTTCTGCTCATCAAGTCGATTCACACTAAGCAGGAATGGACTTTTCAGTGCTAGATTTTCAAGTTCAAGATAGTCCAAAGGCCTATCGCTCATTCTTTGAATTGAAGTGACTTCATAAGCATTTGGCACAAAAACAGCCCTCTTCTCCGGAATATTATATTGATCAACCAGCAGCTTTCTCATTCCCTCAGAATTAGTGCTCACTGCATCCGCAAATCGATAAAAACATTTTGCAAATAGTCTAAAAAGAGGAGCCGACTTATACTGAATATCCAGATTAATTCGTACGCTTAATATAACTATCTGCCCAAAAAAAAACGAAGAAACTAAATTGAGTGTATTGGATCGTTCCAAAAAAGAAATAATTATGGGTTTATCCTGTGTATTTGAGCCCTTTATAATAGATCTCAACTTAAATAAACTCCGAAAATATTGAACCAGCTTGCCTGAAAGGGAATGAACGGAACTGCTATTAAGAATGAAAACGGCTTGCAAATCAACCTCGGCATACTGAACACTATTTTCCAATAAAATAATTTTACCACCCAATGATTTTTGGAGAGTTACAACCTGCCTTTCTGCACCTCCTTTGTTCAGAGAATTAATTAGAAAGTATAAATTTCGACCTCCTTTTGCTCCTACTTCATCCATCGTTCATACCATAGTTGAAACATAATCAAATTCCAAAGTTTAAATACATTTTCACTTTTATTTTTGTCATAGCCTTGCAGCAATTTATCTATCGCTTCCAGTCGAAAAAGTCCTTGAGCGCTGATGTAAGTACTGTTTAGATATAAATTAATATACTCTTTGATTTCAGCCTCAAACCATTCAACCAGGGGAATACCAAAGCCCATTTTCTTTCTATCCATTAAGTCCTTTGGTAAGTATTGATGGCATATCTCTTTCAATAAGTATTTCTTATTACCATTTTTAATTTTAAAGTGATTGGGCAACTGAGCCACAAATTCAACTAACCTATGATCAAGAAGAGGCTCGCGACCTTCCAGACTAACACTCATCGATGCCCGGTCTACTTTGGTTAAAATATCATCAACCATATACGTTTTATAATCTGTACACAGCAGCTTACTCAAATCATCGGCAAACTCTTCTGAAATCCCAGAAAAAAGGTAACTGCTTCCATCAGATGTCGCAGAGCCATGAAAGAGCTGATCAATTTCATGATCAGTAAAAAACTTTGCAAGGCCTTTCAAACCATCCTGAACCGTATTAGCTTTTAGTAAGCTTATCCCTTTATAATACCTAGTCTTGAAATTATATGTACTATTGAAATAGGGTATCGAATCCGGATCTATTTTCTGAAGTAACCCCGCCATTGAACTTCTTATTGAGCTAGGAATACCTTTAATTTTATTAGATGTATTTAGAATATAAGAATACTTGGTATATCCAGCGAAGAGTTCGTCGCCCGCATCGGCAGATAAAGCAACCGTGACCGATTGCCTGGCTAGCTTACTCACCAGCATAGTTGGAATGGCAGATGCATCAGCAAAAGGCTCATCCCAATATTCAGGTATTAAAGGAATTAAAGAGCTAGCATCCTTGATTGTACAATATTGTGTCGTATGATCTGTTCCTAGGTGATCAGCTACTTTCTTAGCATAGGACGCTTCATCATACTTTTTCTCTTCAAAGCCTATCGTAAAAGTTTTAATTTTAGTGGAACTGTCCCTTTGAAGAATAGCGGCGACAGTGCTGCTGTCATAACCACCGCTGAGAAATACTCCGACAGGTACATCTGATACCATTCTATAGATACATGACGATGTCAATAGCTCTTCTGTCTTCTGCTTTGCCTCGTTTTCGCTAATGTCTAGCTTGGGTTTATTATAAAAATCGGTTACGTCCCAATATTTATGCTCCGTAAATGTTGAGGATGTGAGGTCAAAGTCGATATAATGCCCTGGTTTTACCTTAAAGGTATTTCTGAAGATGGTGTTGGGCGCTAAAATATAACCGTATTGTAGAAACTGAGCAGCGGCATCTCTGTTAAGTTCCTTTTTAAAAGCCGGATATTTGTGAAAGGCCTTCAATTCCGAGCTGAATAGAAATTGTCCATTCTCAGTATAATAATAAAGCGGTTTTACCCCTGCTCGGTCGCGATAAAAGAAAACTCTGTTGAGGACTTTATGATATAAAGCAAAAGCAAACATTCCTATGAAAAAATTCACCGCAGCATGTCCCCATTCGTCAATTGCTTGCAGTATTACCTCTGTATCAGATTGAGTATTGAATGAACGACCTTTGTTGATTAATTCATCTTTAATTTCTTGAAAGTTATAGATTTCACCGTTAAATACAATGCACCAATCCCCATAGAACATGGGTTGTGAAGCATTGCTATGAAGGTCAATAATACTCAGTCTTTTATGACCCAAACCTAAATTACAGGTATCGGTTTTAAATATTTCACCACCCGTTCCATCCGGACCACGATGAGCTAAGGTGCCCGTCATATTGTTTAACTGATCTTCGGAAAAACTTCGTGTATTGTCAATAAATCCTGCTATTCCGCACATATATCAGATGTTAAATTGATTGTATAGTTTTGATAAATTGCCAAGATAGCCATCGAAAGAAAAATGAGTTCTTATTTGGTTTTGTGCGGCAAGCGACATACTTATATATATTTCATCAGGAGTCTCCATTGCTTTGCGCATGGCTCTCTCAAAAGATTCCTCATTATAATCGAAAACAAAACCGTTCACACCATCCTCTACTATCATCTCAGTACCTGGTTGCTTCGCAACTAATGGGACTACGCCATAACTCATAGCTTCTAATAAAGAATTATTTGCAAAAATAATATCGGCTGGTAGAACAAAAAACTTAGCTTTTTTATATTTTTGCGAGGGGTCTGATATAAATTTAAGTACCGACAAATTATCTAGTGCATTTTTTAATATCGATTCTTGCATTTGATTATAAGTGGACTCCTCTAGTATACCCGCTAAAATATTTTTAGACTTTTTAAAGTATTCCTTTGATAGTATATGAACAAACCAATCCGATCTCCGCTCTGGTATAATTCTGTTCATCCATAAAAAATCTATATTTCTTTCCTTGAAAAAACTCACTTTTTCGTGTAGTAGATCTTCATCTCGCTGTTCTATAGCATTATGCAGAAAGAAAGTATTCTTTACATTCATCTTTTTAAGTAAGTCCAACATATAGGGTTCTCTATACCAAACGATATCTGAAAGCTTGTAACAGACCCACATAGATAATCGGGTAAGTAAACCATAGCCATCTTTCTTATAATACAATAAATCCCCCCTCTCTACACATATTACAGGTACTCTAAAAAATCTGGAAAGCAACACATATATAAAGGAAAATCTACCGCTGGGATAGATTTCCAAATGATGCAATGATTTATAATTTTTATTAAAGAAATTATAAATCATTGCGAGCCGAATGAAGAAATTAGTATTCAAAACGGCATATCCATCATTTTCATTAAAATAGCTTGATGAAGCGGAATTGTATTTATTAACGAAAATAGAGAGGGAGAATCCAAGTTTATGCATGCTATCAATCTGGATTTTATTTTTGGGAATAACCCAGTCTATAAAAATCGCTATTCGCATTCTATTTCCAACTTTATTTAATATCATTTGGTAAAATTCGTCTGATTAACGATACGTTTTTTATTGCTTAAATTCGACTATTTGAAATGATATATTTTTATATCTCAATGTAGATTTTAGATGAATTTTTTGAAAGTCAATATCAATCTAATAGTTCGAAAGCATTGTCAAATCTACAATTTAAAGATGGATTTCCACTCCATCTGAATGATAGGAGCGTCCAGTATATGCTTTTATTTAAATCTTATAAGTAGGAAGTCATTAAATGAGCCCATTCATTATTTCCACGTTCACTTGTTCCGTGAGACTGAGTTTCCTTTTTTAGCACTTTCTTATCAAGAATCCTTTCATCCACTAATTTTTCGGTAGCTGTCATGATTTTATCCTTTATCAAGACATTATCCATCCAACGTTTTTGAGGAGGTTCATATCCTACTTTATCTTTTCTCCAGCAAATTTCTTTCGGTAAAAGATTGTCGAAGGTTGCTCGCAAAATCCACTTGGTCCAGCCTTCGTGAATTTTATAACTTGCTGGCAAACTAAAAGCATAATTTACCAGCTCATGGAAAAGAAACGGAAGGCGAACTTCACGAGAGTGAGCCATGCTGTTTCGATCAGCATATCGTAATAATACTTGTAAATCGCCTTTCATTGTGGCGTAGTTTAATTCTTGATTCAGATTATTAAAGGAATTATTAAAACGATAGTAATGACTACTATATTCCTGAAAAAAATCCGTGTTAAAATATTTATTGGTCTTCTGCTTAAGTAACATTTTTCCAAACCTAAGTCTGTCTACGTAAGAAGGAAAATATTTTCTTGCATATTGTCCAATGTGCTTTTTTGGTTTCTCATTAACTATATTATCAGCATGTAATGCCTCATATGCTTTAACCTCTTTTTCGTACACCTTTGTCGATTTCCTTTCCATTTCGCGAAAAAAGACGTTGTAGTAACCGTGATAACCGGCAAAAATTTCATCGGCCCCTTGTCCATCCAATAAAACCGTTACATCATTTTCTTTGGCAAGTTTCATCACTTCATATTGAGCTAAAATACTTGCACTTCCAAATGGTTCTTCCTGATGGTAAGCAACCTTATCAATTTCAGATAAAAGCGTTTGTTCTTCTGGAAAAGTAGAAAAGGGAATAGCGTTCGTCACTCCAGTAATCATGTCAATATATTTTCCCTCATCTCTGGAGAATCCTGGAAAACGAGCACTAAATGTTTTTTGTTGAACATGCTGATCTGTGTGACCCATTTTAAACAACTGATCAATGGCACAAACAATCATTGAGCTATCGAGGCCACCACTCAGGCTGCTTCCAACCGAAACATCACTGCGTAATCTTCGTTTTAAGCCAGTATAAAATAAATCATGAATAGTACTCTTAACTTCTTCTGGTTTAAAATCTGTATCATCATTTGTACTCATCTTAATTGACCAATATCGTTCTAAACTAACAGAGGATTTATTCAGATCAATTACTAGGTAATGAGAATGAGGTAAACTTTCAATTCCTTCATAAAATGTTTCTGAAAAATCTACCCTATTGTCAACATAACCAAACGCAAGGTAGTTGTAAAGAATTTTGTTATTAACCGAGGCTTTTCCCTTTAAAGCGTGTATCGCTTTCATTTCAGAAGCAAAAACTAATTCATTTCCTTTATCAAGACGGTAAAAAAATGGTTTTTCACCGAATCTATCTCGGGCGCAAAAAACGATGTTTTCTTTATGGTCATAGATTGCAAAGGCAAACATTCCATCTATTACATCTAGTGCTTTTTCTTTAAGGTTGTCATATAGAGCCATTAAAACTTCAGTGTCAGAATGTGATTTGAAGCTATATCCTTTTTTTGAAAGCATCTCTTTAAGTTCTACATAATTATAGATCTCTCCGTTGAATGTTATCGTATACCTATCCCGATAGTGCATAGGCTGATGCCCCAAATCACTAAGATCAATAATCGACAGGCGACGATGACCTAAGCCAACATTCCCTCTCTCATTAACCCACTGACCTTGACCGTCTGGCCCCCGATGACTGATGACATCAGTCATGACCTTGAGCTGATCTTTGGAGATCTTTTCATTACAAAACCTGATTATACCGGCTATTCCACACATAATTTTTTTCTTTTATACTTATCTGAAAGTGACAAAAAAGCATCACTTATTATTACTTCTATATGTGTCGGGTAATGGTCGTTAATTTGCTAGAAGATTTATAAATCTCCAATAGCGTCTGTGACACCAATTTGGCATCGTGTACTTTTTCCACGTAAGCTCTACTCCTTTTACCGATATCCCTTCTCAGCTTTGGGCTTTCAATAAGTTCAATTAATTTTTCCTTTAATGTTGAAGGGTTGGCATTCACGATAGGGCAATCTTTAGATATCCCTTTTTTATAAACACTTGGCATAATATAAGCGACCACCGGCTTACCAAAACTCATGGCTTCAATTGCCGCTGCCGCAAAACTCCCAAGTATGATTTGATCTATAAAGATGTCGGCTTTGGACATGGCATTTAAGACTTCAGATCTCGGAACGTTATGGAGCAAGACAAATTCTATGTTATATTTCTCTTTCAGCGATTCCACAACGGGTAGTATATAGTTTGAACCCTTGGCAATTTTTGCGGACGGAGAATGAACTATGACAATTTTTTCATTCTGAAGTTCCGGGTAATGAGCATCGAATTTAGCGGTTGGTATGCGGTACTGAGTAGTATGGACCATTTCAAATAATCCAGTTTTTAAAAACAGCTGCATTTCAGGTACGAGAATCGGCACAAAACCATGTTTTGCAAAGTTATTCTGATTCCGGTACGAGCTCATCTTATTCTCCATCGTGGAATACTCATAGCCATTACTATATGCTTCTTTATAAAATGGGCTTTCAGCCATAGTCACTTCAGGAATCCTGATATCGCTGCCCACCCACTCAATGAAACGCGGCTTCTTCATCCATTTTATCAATTTTAAATCTAATGAGAATGGTAACGCTGTATTCCACGTCCAGTGTACCACATCACACCATTTCAATAGTTTGTAAAGTGTAAGCAGGTATACTAATTTATAATAGCCATAAAGAAAGGGATTACGAATCGAATGATGCTTTAATAAAATTACATGCTCGTTTTTTGAGGTGATGAGATTATCACTCAAAGTAATACATTTAGCCTCATGACCCAGTGCAACCATTGCTTGTGCAGTAATTGCTGGCATTGAAGCAATATTGGATGGGGCAAATAATATTTTCATATTTGATTATATCAAGTCTTTGATCTCACACTCAAAACTCATCTTTGGCTCATATAACACTTCTTCTATTTTTGTGACATCATCAGTTAGATACTTTGTTTCGCTCTCTTGTAAATTAAACGTTAGATTTTTATTTAAGAGTGACCCAATTATTGTGTCCATTCTTCTTAAAGATATAACCTGTTGTCCAGCAACGTTTAGTTTGAAACTTCCCTTTAAAGTTACAATTTCTAATATGAAGTTATCAGTATCGCTCGCGTGTGTTGGGTTAATGAAAAGTCTATCCTTTCCCTAAAGACTTATCGGCTGATCATTTTTAACTAAGTTTATCAAACGCGGAATCAGCATATTTTATCTTTAGCTTTTACAAGAAAAACGATGCATAACTACATTGAACTGACTATTATAATTATCTAGAATAGTCTCAATACAATGCTTTGTAATTAAATAAAAACCAAATTCTAGATTTTAAATAATCGACATGTCTTCCGTAAATCTAGGTTCAACCCCTCAGGCATAAACTCTTGCAAAAGATGCATAAATAAAGTTTGAAACACCTGATTTCATCGCATAGTTAGCAAGTTTTAAGGTAATCGGAGTAATAACTTAAAATATATCATTGGCGTTCCCCGGAAAATCTCTAAAATTTTCGGATTGCGCCATATGAATAATAAAATCTTTTTTTCCGGTAATAAATGCTGTTCTAATCATTTGATAAATCAATATCAATTTGATTTATCAAATGATTTTGAACTACCTAATAGAAATATCTTGTATTTACTTTTTGTAATTTCAGGTATTCGATAGGGCCCAATTGAACCCGTACCACCTGTTATTATTACTGTATTTATTACTAAATTTAATTTGAGTCAGTCGTTTGCAAAGAGCCTATCACTCCAATTTTTTGGTTTACCTCGTCAAATATTTTACCAATGTATTGTATTGAATGGTATTTGGAAACATATTCAAAGCTTTTTCTAGATGAAATTGTTAAATCAATTTTGCCATCCAAAACATCTTTAAGTAATTGTTTAAAATTAAAAACATCTGAATTTAAGAATGGGATTTCTTCTCTACACTGCAGTAAACCTGCAAATAAATATAAATTAATCAGATCTTCACGCAGGTAGCAAATAACAGGTTTTGCTAATGCCATGCTTTCGAGTGCAAACATTGCATACCAGCCTATGACCAATTGATCGGCTACAATATCTGCTTTTGATATTTCCTCAATAATTTCATGGTTTGGCCTCTTCTGTAGAAACACCAACTCTACAGGATAGCCCTCTGCTGATAGCTCGTCTATTGCCTGCTGAATATAAGATGTACCCTTTATCGTTTTGTGATTAGGTGCATGTAAGATTCTCAAAGGCTTCTCATTTGTAAATTCTCTTTTGATTGGATTTAATTCTCTTAAATTTTCAAATCTTTCTAAATCAATAGAAAAATGAGCTATCATTAACTTATCCCAATGGTGCATATAATCTACCCAATCACAGCCACTAATTACTAAATCTGCCGCATTGCTCCAACGCATAATTTGTGTTTGAACTTTCTGATTTGATTTATGGTATTGAGGATAGTCAGCAGCCATGGCGTGTTTTAATTGTAAGTTGTTACAATTAAACATATTATAGACATCCCCACCATAAGGCATCACTACGATTTTAGTCCCAGATAATTTATACAATTTCGATTCTAGCTTACTAAGAAAAAAGTCAGTCATTAATGGTCCTCCATTAAAGTATACATATAGGCACTTATATCTGGCGATTGACCTTAAGAATAAAAAAGTAGCTCTAAATTTTTTGACTATTGGAATTTTGGAATAAAAAGCGAGGTCAGACCTGTAATCGAATTCACTGGTAATAAAATAGACATTATTTACAAAGGTTTCACAAGAATATCCATATGCCGTTAAGGCTTTCTTATGGTAAACATTATTGATCATCGGCTCAGGACCTAATCCAATATCAATCTTCTTTTTGATAAATGCCCTAATAAAAATAATTGCAAGAATTATAATAGGAAATATAAAAATATAGTAAATCAGATAAATAATTGTGAAAACGAGTTTAAAGCGTAAAAATTTAAAAATAGTGCTCATTTAGTTGAAGTTAATTTTAGAAAGATATGCCAGAGTATAAATTTTGATCTCAAAAACTGAAAAGACAAAGTGCAAATAAACTGTGCTTCTTTTAATAAAGTTTTTTTATGATTATTAATATTTTAACTGTTTATTATTTAGATGAAATCCAAAACATTTGGCGAATGTGGTAATTTTAATCTGAATATCATACTTGATCCTTATGTATTAATTTGAATTCTATTATATCATATTTAAATCAGTTTCCAGTCTAAAATTAAAGTGATCCAACCTGAATACAATTTTCGACAAGAGGATGCTTAACAATTGGTAAAGAATTATTATATGAATTTGGGTTTTGAGGATTAAAATAATTCATAGAATCAATAGGTTGTTCAAACCAAATCTTTTCAATTATTTTTTCAAAAAACAATTGAAAGGATTCATAAGAATGATACTTCTCCACATATTTTCTACCTTCCTTACCCAATTGATTTCTGAGCTCAGGATTTCTAATTAAACTTCGTAGAGTATCTTTAATGTTCTCAGGTGTTCCTGACACAATAGGGCATTCATCAAGATAAGAATATCTACGAAAAACCTGTGTTAAATCTTTACGATCTAAATTAGAAATTACAGGTAACTCCGCAGATAAACCTTCAATTCCACTTAAGGCATAGCCGGTAAATATTATTTGCTCAACCAATAGATCTGCTTCTTCAATTAAAATGCGCTTTACTTCGCTATTTTGAAGTTTTTCTATTAAAATAAAATTAATTTTTAGCCCTTCTTTCTTTAAATCTTCAATAGCTTTAAATATAAATTCTGTACCCTTAAATCCTCTATGATTGGGAGTGTGTACAATAGTAACCGGCCCATTTTTTCCATCGAATACGCTTTCTTTTTTATTTTTTTTCCAGCTATTTATATCAATACATAAGGTGCTAACAGGCAAAAAATCCCATCGCGGGGCGTCGTCTAACATTAATCCCATTAAAATACAATCTGCTTGATCTGTCCAATAAGCAATTCTTTCTTCCTTTTCTTTATTATTAAAAATATCGGAAGCAACATTGATCATCAAATTATGCTTTACGCTATGGTCAATAACTTTAGAATAAATATAATAATCACTCCCATAAGGGATAATGACTGTTTTTAACCCGTAATGTTTTAAAAGAACTGCCTCTTTCTTCCAGAATACGGTACCACGGAAATAGTTATAGCGAAAAGACATTATTAAAATGTCATAATTTTTTAAAATATAAGTAAAGAGTCTGAGCTTTCTTTTCGTTTCGTTCCAATCAGATGGCTTTCTCGTTATTTTTACAGGAAACAGATCGTCAATATATAAATCGAAATCATCCTTTGAGTTAATGATGGGTACAGCAAAACTAATGGAGTGTGAAACATAGTTTTTCTGACTCATAGCCTTTGACCAATACTTATTATTTAAAATTGGCGCAAAACCAAAAAGTAGGCGTGGCTTTTCCAGTCTTTGTCTCTCAATTTTTGGAAAAACAAATAACCTGAAATAATAATAAAGAAGATACTGATTTAATTTTATTAAAAATGTGTTAAGTTTACTATTAAAAAAATAAAACATAATACTACTTAACTAAATATTAATACCATTAACATTAAAATTTTTCATTATTTAAAAATATTTTACACCACCACTCAAAATTCATTAAACTCCATATCAAAAGTCTGTGATTAATATGGTCATTCACGTGTTCATCAACAATTTTCTTAATATAATCCCTGTTAATGAAATCAGAGGATACTGTTTTGTTGTTAAGCAGCAGCTCTTTGATATAAGATGCATTTTCGCCGCGATACCAGGATTCATCAGGTGCAGAAAAGCCTTGCTTTTTACGGTTGATAATTTTTTCTGGCATAAAACCCTGCATAGCTTTTCTTAAAACATTTTTCCCATCATCATATTCTTGATACAGTTTTCTTTTATTGCCAAATTCATTCTCATTAATCCGTTTCATTTCTTCTAGATTACCCAATTTATATTTTATGGGTATTTTTTGCGCAAAATCAACTAGATTATTATCCATAAAAGGAAACCTTTCCTCCAAACCGTTGGCCATGGCCAGCTTGTCTCCAACCAAGAATAGGCCAGATAAAAAGGTCTTGCTTTCAAAATAGAGGGAATTGTTAATGTGCTGCTCGGGAGTATCATAGCGCAGGCTGTCGTTAAAGGTAAATACCCGTTCAAATATTTCTCTAGGTTCTTTTAAATTAATTTGTTTAAACACATTTGCAGAAAACAAATTACTTTTATCTTTATCAGGTACTAGTCGCTGCCAAAAATCATAGTAATTATTAAAATATTCTTTCTGACTGACAGATTTAAATACGCGGTAATATCGCCATGGATAACCTCCAAATAATTCATCACCGCCAGTGCCCTGAAGACATACCTTCACAAACTTAGAGGCTAATCTAGATATGTAATAATTAGGATACGACATCCCTACTCGAAGATCTTCGAGGTGATTTACTACCCTTGGCAATGACCACTTTATGTCTCCTGCATTTAAAACCTGTTCATAGTGTTCGGTTTTAAAATAATTAGCCATTAGCTCTGCATCTCTTCGTTCATCGTAATTCGATTCTACCCCCGTAACTTCGCTCATGTCAAAACCGCAAGTAAATGTTGCAAGACGATTAACATGTGAAGAAGCCAATGCCGTGATAGAACCAGAGTCCATTCCACCAGAAAGATAAGAACCTACAGGAACATCAGAGATCATTTGTGTGGAGACAGCATTTCGAAACAATCTTTCTGTTTCATTTTTTGCATCTTCAAAAGAAAGCGTTTCATCAGGTTGCGAAAAATCATAATCCCACCAGGAATGATGTTTGATCTTACTACTTAAGCTATTTATTTTGATTGTATTAGCTGGAGGTAACATCTCCACTCCATCAAATAATGTTCTAAAAGTGAACATATTTTGGAAGGTAAAATATTCATTCAAGGCACCCATATTTAGTTGAACAGAAAACTTAGGATGTGCTATTATGGCCTTTATTTCTGAAGCAAATACTAAAGTTTTCCCTGTAAACCAATAATATAAGGGTTTAATGCCATAACGGTCTCTGCTTAAATAGAGCATTTTTTCTTGATGATTCCAAGCACCAACTGCAAACATTCCGTTTAATCGTTTGAAAAACTCTGGTCCATAGGCTGCTAATCCTTCTGATATCACTTCAGTATCACTGGATGAGATAAATTCGTGGCCTTTAGATTTTAATTCTTGCTTTAACTCTAAGTAGTTATAAATACAGCCATTAAAAACGATGGTCCATTGCCCATCTTTGGATGTCATAGGCTGTGCACCTTTAGTTGAGACATCAAGAATAGCAAGTCTTTTATGAGCCAACGCTATACCTTCATCTATAAAAAATCCATCCCCATCAGGTCCTCGATGAGCGATTGCGTCTGCCATTATTTTAAGATTGCTTAAAGCAAATGGCTCATTATTTAAATTAAATACTCCTGCAATTCCGCACATTATATGTTCTTTTGTAATTAATTCTTAGATAATTTATACTATTTAGTTAATTCAATTTTATTAGTTTATTAACTAAAGCTTCCAGTTTATTTAAAAAAGTTCTTCAATGATATCGCTAATTCGAATTACCGGATTGTAAAGAGAAGTATTTAACATTTCAATATTAGCAATACAATTATCTGCCAGGCTATCTGAGTATTCATATATTATTTCTTTCCCCATTTTTTCTCCAATTATCTCTGTTATTTCCTTAAGCGTTAAGGTTTGTGGCCCAGCAACATTGAAAGTGAAACTTCCTGACGTTTCCAAGAGCTTTTCAAGGACTTTAACAACATCACTTACATGCACCGGGTTGATTTGAATTCCTCCGTTTCGCGTAAGTTTTATTGGATTACCCAGTCTCACATTATCTACAAGTCTGGGTATCAGCATAGATCTCTTTTGCCCTTTTCCATACATAAAAAAAAGCCTTAGCAGTGTCACATCAAAATAGTTGGTGTAGTTATGTGTAAGAATTTCACTGCATAGCTTCGTTGCAAAATAATTACCTAAGGTGCCAAATGTATTGATTGGCGAATTCTCGCTAACCGCATCCAAACTTCGATCATAAATTCCTCCAGTTGATGTAAAAATGAATTTTTGGGCCCCAGCATTCTTGGCATAATCTAAAAGTTTTACAGTAGAAGTAACATTTACATTAAATACATCTAGCGCATGATTAGGAAATTCACGAAATAATTCAGATTGTGCTAAATGATATATGACATCTATCTTTTTAGGTAAACTTTCTGTTGACCAGTTATCTTTTAAATCGTGAGTGTGATAAACTACTCCCTTTATTGTTTCTTCTGGTTTATTCCGAACTATTGCATGGACTTCGTAGTCGTCTTTAAAGTGCGCCAAAGCATATCTTCCTAACAATCCATTTGCTCCTGTGATTAAAATTCTTTTTTTTGTCATTGGGTAATAAATTTCAAGTATTAATTATAATTATTAAATTCAAAAAATATCTATTACAACAATATAAGTATTGATAGAATCATATTAAGTTGTGATATTTTAAAATTGATCGGCTCATAAATTTTTATGTAAAACGCTTTTATAGAATTAAAATAGAATAGTAAGATTAGAAATCACATCATATATTCAACAAGTGTAATTTATATCTTACCCTAATCTGTTATAACATTATCATGTTAATTGTTAATTACGCATATAGGATTAGGTATGGCCATATAATTTTTAGTCTCTTAATAGAATCAAGCTTTCAGTCGATTATTTTCTCATGTTCATTGAATCAATATACGCCATTATGGCACATAATATGCATTTATTAACCTTATGATATTTTTAGTGGAGGTATTCTAATTAATTTTGTCATCTTATAAAATTCTCGGGTAACATCGCAAGGCATCTAAAGTATTGGTTGATGGTTTTCCATAAAGTAGCTTGAATTCTGCAAGAATTGAGGTATGAATTTTAGCATCATTTCAACAATTCTTTTTGTTATCCATTCTTTAACTACACCAACTCTCATATCTAAGATACTATTCAAAATCTCATTTTTTATTAATCCAAGAATACAATTTAATCATGAATGTCTTATCTTGATATCTTTAAAACTTCATCGCCTCGTTTCAATATTTGAAGTTTAAAACCCAAACAGCATCCCAAAATAGTCTAGAGATCTTTTCGAATTTTTTTTTTGTACATATCACCTGCTGTAAATCTATAACCCTATAGTAAACTGATTATCATTAATAAAGTTCAGAGCTTTTCAAATCATTAATACTTACATGCGTTCATCTAAATCATATGAAAATCTTAACTATATTTATTACGGGCAGATGTTCTTATTCCGATAATTTGTAGTTAAGTCTGTCAAATATATCAAGGTACTTCTTAAAAATTTAACTTTTAGGAACTAGTTAATTACGGTATTCGGTTATTTTTAAGAGGATGCTCTATTAGTGATGTAGCGTTATTATAGGATGTTGGATCCTGTGGGTTATAAAAATACATCGAGTCAACCTGTTGCTCAAGCCAAATTTTTTCAATAATTTTCTCAAAAAGTGACTGAAAAGCCTCATAAGAGTGGTATTTTTCTACATATTTTCTACCAGAATAACCCAATTGATTTCTCAATCCAGGATTTGTTATGAGTTTCCTAATTGTATCTTTTATATTCTCTGGCGTACCACTAACAATTGGACATTCATTCAAATAGGAATATCTTCGGAAGATCTGCGTGAGGTCTTCACGATGCAAGTTTGAGATTACCGGAATACCGGCAGAAAGTCCTTCCAATCCGCTCAATGCATATCCCATCGCTATAATCTGCTCGACTAATATATCTGCTTCCTCTACCAATATTCGTCTGACTTCAGTATTTTTCATATTCTCGATGACCTTGAAATTGATTTTCAAGCCTTCTTGTTTCAATTCCTCTATGGCCTTAAATATAAACTCCGTCCCTTTAAAACCACGGTGGTTAGGTGTATGAACTATAGTTACTGGCTCATTTAATCCGTCTGCTAGGCTGTTTTTTTTAATTCGCTTCCAACTTTCACTATCAATGCAAACTGTACTTACAGGTAAGAAGTCCCATCTTGGAGCATCATCCAACATAATACCCATCAACATACAATCCGCATTGTCTCGCCAATAAGCAATTCTTTCTTCCTTTTCTTTATTGTTAAAAATATCAGACGAAACATTGATCATCAAATTATGTTTTACACTATGGTCAATAACTTTAGAATAAATATAATAATCACTTCCATAAGGGATAATGACTGTTTTTAGACCGTAATGTTTCAAAATAACTGCCTCTTTCTTCCAGAATACTGTATCCCGGAAATAGTTATAGCGGAATGACATTATTAAAATGTCATAATTTTTTAAAATATAAGTAAAGAGTCTGAGCTTTCTTTGCGTTTCCTTCCAATTAGTTGGCTTTCCCTTTATGGGAAACAAATCATCAATATACAAATCGAAATCATCTTTTGAGTTAATTATGGGTACCTCAGAACTAATTGAATGGGAAATATAACCCTTCTTGTTCATTGCTTTCGACCAATATTTATTACTGATAATTGGTGTATAGCCGAAAAGGAGTCTGGGTTTTAAAGCTTTTTCCCGATTAACTTGCGAGAAAACAAAGAATCTGAAATAATAATAAAGAAGATACTGATTTAATTTTATTAAAAATGAGTTAAGTTTACTATTTAAAAAAAAAAACATAAGGGAAAATTACTTGTGAATACTAGATAGCTAAATCTTTGCAACTATTTCTTTTACTGGACTGCCAGCATATTTTTTGTGTCCTTCCAAGGATCTATTAACAAAACTATTTGCACCAACTACGGTGAATTCTCCTATAATAACTCCTTTGGCAACGATGACATTTGGCCCGATGTAGCAATTATTCTTGATAGTAGTCTTGGCATAATCGTAAGGTTCTCTACCGTTACTTAATGCCCAATTGACCGTGTCGTGACTGTAAATTTGTACTCCTGTAGAAATAGAGCAATTTGCCCCAATTTCTAGTCCCCCGCTACCATCTAGTACTGTATAAGGGCCTATCCAAGTGTTCTTTCCTACACTAACTTCACCGAAGACAATGCTACTATCGTAAATACTTGCACCTTCACCAAAACCCAGATATCTTGCTTTTTCCCATCGATCAGTGTAAAGTTCGTTTAGGGGGAGCGTCCTTTTGAAATTCCTAAAAGTAAAAGCTCGAAGCTTTTTAAAGCTTTTATTGATTAGATATTTAACCATATGTTTTGCTACTTCTTTTTGACATTACTTAATTCACAACTATTTATAGGTTACTTATCCTTATAAATGAAGAACTAGTAAGTTTTAGTAAATCTGCCAGAATAACACGATTCCTCTTCATGAAAAAATTCTGTGTTTAATTTATTATGGTTAACCATTTCAAGAAAATCTTCTTTACTGAACCTTTTGGCATTACTCGGTGCATACCAATCATAATTAGTACTTTTATTCAACTCGAAACTCCACTCATCTTTCCAAAAACACTTCAAGAAATTCCAGTATATAAACCGTTGAATATCGTATTCTCCGCCCTTTATACCTAAGGCAGGCAGGTCGGGGCAATTAAAATTCACCCTTAGATCTGAGAGTGTCTTGCCCAGTTGTGTTAATTGTTCTGACAGCTGCCACATTTCGTCTTTAGAAATATGATGGGTATGCGTCCGAAAATAATCATCAACAAGCTCTCTGGGTAAAGCTTTTTTACGATATACGTAGCAAGCAAATTCACCTCCCATTTTTGTTACCGCAGAAAGATGCTTGAATGTCAACTCAGGATTTTCTGTATGCATAATTACTTGATCGCAAACTACAAAATCTATAGTATCGTCTTTCAATGCCGTATTTCCAATATCACCCCTCAGAAAGAACAGGTTTTTAAGATGAGAATAATTTTTTGAAGCCAATAATACCGCATCTGATATATCTATTCCAATCACTACAGCATGAGGTGCAAGTTCTGCGAACCATGCTGCTTTATAACCTAGGCCACAACCCGTATCGATTATGGATTCTTTGTTTGCCAGAAATTTTCTTAACCCATCTTCATCCTCAAAACCGTATAGCTTCAGAAACCAGTTACGTTGAAAACTATAGAGTTCCTGAACATCACCCATTTCTTCAACTTCAGTCCACTTATCTGAGAAGATATCTTTTGTCTGATCCTGATTTGAGGCTAATGATCCACTAATTACGTCTACAAAAATAACATTTCCCTCAAGACTTATTGACTGTTTGAACAACGATTGTAACACTTCCATATTAATATTTTTCATTATTTAAGATATCTTACACCACCATTCAAAATTCATTAAACTCCATATGAGAAGTCGATGATTAATATGATAACAAACATGTTCATAAACAATTTTTTTATGAGGTACTGATTGATAGAATAGGAAGAAAATGGTTTCTTATTTAATTGTAATTACTTAATTTATAAGATATTCCCCTCTCCGTACCAACTTTCATCAGGTACTGAGAACAATCGTTTCTTACGATTAATGATCTTTTCTGGCATAAACGCCTGAATGGCTTTTCTCAGAATATTTTCCTATTATCATGTTCCTGATATATTTTCCTCTTGTTCCTGAACTCATTTCATTTTCTCCAAATTGTCAAAAGTCTATGCAACAGTGCTAAACCTTCATCAATAAACATTCACTCTCTGGCCGGCCACTTGTATTCCAAGGTATTACCATCAATTTTAAATTCCTTAATAAGGCAAAAAATTTTATTCAAGTTAAATACACTGGCAATCCCACACATCCTATTTAATTTCGCTTATTGTTTCAATAATATATTCATAATCCTCCTTTTCCATTTTGTTGTGTAAGGGTATAGACATGGAATATTCATTGGCTGCATAAGCACCTGGATAATCCTGAGAAGCTATATTAAAGGTGTTTTTATAAAATCCTAGCATGTGTACGGCATGCGTACCAGGTCTTGTACTGATTCCTTTTTGCTGTAAATATTCCATTAAATCATTTCTTTTGATGGGTGATATTTCCTCATCCACAAAAAGAACATATGATTGCCACCCATGCTTGTATTCATTACTATATTTTGGTGTTCTTAACCAAGCTATTTTATTTAATTCTTGGTGGTAATAATTCGCCCATTTGCTCCTTTCATCAATAAATTGGTCCAGTTTTTTTAATTGAACCACACCCATAGCTCCTTGTAGGTCAGTCATCCGATAGTTAAATCCTACACTATCAAATTCGGGTAAAATATAGGGCTTAGGTGCTTTATGTCGTTGTTCTTCTGAAATAGAGGCCCCATGATTCCTGAGTGTATTCAGTTTTTCTGCCAAATCATCATCATTTGTGGTTAACATTCCCCCCTCACCTGTGGTGATTGATTTACGAGGATGAAATGAGAAACAGCCAATATCCCCTAAACTACCAGCAGGTTTATTTTTGAATGCAGCACCTGCCGCACAAGCACAATCCTCTACTATTTTAAGTTGGGGAGCTATTTGCTTGATGGCATCAATATTTGCGCAAAGTCCAAATAAATGAACTGGAATAATCGCTTTTGTTTTAGAAGTAATTTTACGTTTTATTTCTTGTGGATCGATGTTAAAAGTGATGGGGTCAATGTCTACGAATATAGGTGTGGCATTACAATACATCACTGCATTGGCAGTAGAAACCCATGTAAAAGCGGGAACTAAAACTTCATCTCCTTGTTTAATTCCTAAAGCAACTAGAGCTAAATGTAAGGCAGTTGTACAATTTGATACTGCCAAAGCATGTTTTACCTGATGACGTTCTGCAAATAGCTTTTCAAATTCTTTTACTTTAGGACCTTGGGTGATCCATCCTGAGAAAATAGGATCTTTCAGGGCCTCCCACTCTTCTTGTCCCATACTAGGTAGGGAAATTGGTATGATTCTTTTCATTTAAATTTATAATTTACTTATTTCCCAATCCGCATTAGGTTGGAAATAACCATGTACTGTTGGCCATGGATATTGCAGATTAGTATCAACTGAGTCTTTAGATATTGTAATATTAGAAACATTCTCTACTACATCTATATCTTGTCCAGTATATAAATAGGAGATTGTCAAGCTAAATGAATATTCACCGGGCATTAAACGGTCATTGAGACCAATAGTCATTCTATGTCTTCCCTCACTAAAACTACTAGGTTTATAATTTTGATCTGGAATTATCATAGCTAACTTTTCTCCGTAAACAGTCAGGATATGTACTCCTAAAATAACATCCAATAACTCTTTAAAAACGTCAATCTCAATTTCTAAGAGTATCTTATCTCCAAAATGAAAATTCTTCTCAAACGTTTTGTTTTGATTTATCGTTAATATTTTCACAAATCTAGCATCTCCTGTCCCATGAAGGCTACTGTCTGATGGGATTATACCATCACTACTAATAACGGGGCTACTGGAGGTCAAATATTCCTGAATAATTTGAGAAGTTGAGTCATATGAAATCATGTTTCCTTTATTCAAATATAAAGAAGTGGTACATAAAGCTTTTATAGCTGTCATATTATGACTCACGAATATGATTGTTCTGCCAGACTTATGTCCTAGTTCATTCATTTTACTAAGACATTTATTCTGAAACTCTGCATCTCCTACGGCTAAAACTTCATCAACAATTAATATTTCAGAGTCCAAATGAGCTGCCACCGCAAAGGCTAGTCGAACATACATTCCTGATGAATATCTTTTTACAGGCGTATCAATATATCTTTCTACACCTGAAAAATCCACGATCTCATCAAACTTTTGTTTGATTTCTGCTTTCTTCATTCCCAAAATAGCTCCGTTTAGGAAAATATTATCTCTTCCAGATAATTCAGGATGAAATCCTGTTCCGACCTCTAATAAACTCGCAATTTTGCCTTTGATTTTTATTTTACCAGTAGTAGGTTCTGTAATACGTGACATTAATTTAAGTAATGTACTTTTACCAGCTCCGTTTCTACCAATAATTCCAACAGAATCACCTTCATGAATATTAAAGTTAATATCTTTCAAGCTCCAAACTACGTTTCCTTCGCTTGCTGTCGTACGGTCATTAGTTTCTCCTATTCTTAAAAAAGGATCTTCTTTACCTCTTTTCAATGCCCACCATCTATGGAGATCGGTTGATAGCGTACCTGTGTTGATTTGACCTAATTGATAGGCTTTAGATACATCTGTTACTTCTATTACTGTACTCATATTAAACGGTATCTACAAAACTTCTCTCTGTGCGGTTATATACTATAATACCTAATAAAAAGCTTCCTATAGTGAAAAATATGGAGTATAATAACACTATAGGATCTACGGTTCCATGTCTAAACAAACAGTAGCGCACCGTTTCTATAATTCCTGTTAAGGGATTTACAGAAATCAATATTTTAAAGGTACCGCTTAAAGAAGATAGAGGATAAACGATTGGAGAGGCAAACATGAGCAGTTGTAAACCAAAACCAAGTAGCAATGCTAAATCACGATATTTACTGGCTAGAGCTGATACAAGCATACCTATGCCAAGGGCTTGCAGCGAAATTATAATGACTAAGAAGGGAAAAAACACAATTTGCCAAGGAACATCTAGTCCACCTCCAAGCAATACATAATAAAGCATGATTAAAGCCAAAAGTGACAATTGCACTCCAAATTTAAATAATCCTGAACATGCGATGCTTAAAGGCATAATGAGTCTTGGAAAATATACTTTACCAAAGATTCCCGCATTATCCCTTAGTACGTTTGAAGTTTTAAGCAAAGTTTCTGAGAAATATGACCAAATTGTTATACCAGAAATATAAAATAGAGGTCCTGGTATTTCGTCTGTAGATAATTTAGCCAAATTTCGAAATAAGAATAAATAAATAATCGTTGTAAAAACAGGTTGTATAAAGAACCATACTGGACCAAGAATCGTTTGTTTATAGAAGGAAACAAAATCCCGACGAACAAATAAAACGAGGAGGTCTCTGTATTCCCACACCTGTTTCAATTGTAAATCCAATAAGCTTTTCTTTTTTTCTATAACGATATCCCAATCGTTTTCTTCAATTTCCGTCATTAATTTTGGAAAGTTATATATTCACTGATGACAAAATCAGCAATTGCTAAGGATGCTGTCGCACCTGGGGAGGGAGCGTTTAAAACGTGGACCTGACGGCCATCTTTGATGACATCGAAATCCATCAATAACTTACCCTCTACATTCATTGCTTGTGCTCTAACCCCTGCAGTACCTTTTATAAAATCTTGTTCCTGAATTTCGGGCACCAGTTTTCTTGCTTTTTTTAAAAAATCAGTAACAAACAGCGAGCTTTTTAATTCTCCTAAGGCAAAGCCTAAATTATTTGAAATGAACTTTAAGAATCCTTTATAGCTAATGGCATCAAAAGTATCTTTGATGGAAATCTGCCGATTGGTATATCCTTCACGCTTGAAAGCAAAAACAGCATTGGGACCCACCTCGCGAGCACCCGTCATCATTCTGGTAAAATGAACACCCAAAAAAGGATACTCAGGATCAGGTACAGGATAAATTAAGTGGTTGACTAATTTTTCTGCATCTTTGGTGAGCATCATATACTCTCCACGAAAAGGAACAATTCTTAAAGGTCTTTGCTTATGTGTAAATTTTTGATAAATGCGATCCGAATGTAGCCCGCCACAACTCACCAATAAATCTAATGACCATTCTTTTTGACCATCTGAAACTATAATTCCTTCTTTATTTTCTTTGGCAGAAGTTAATTCGCTACCTAGGTGAATTTCGCCATTTGCATTTAAAATTTGTTCTGCCAATTTTGACATCACCGCTTTATAATCTACAATACCTTCTTCGGGTACTAAAAGAGATTTTTCTGCTACTACAAAAGGTTCGCGTTTTTTCAACTCTTCTTTCGAAAGGTATTTTAGACCAGTCAATCCGTTGGCAGTTCCTCTTTCTAATAAATTTTTAAGAAATGAAGCTTCTCTTTTATCGGAAGCGACCACCACTTTCCCACATATTTCGTGAGGGACTTCATGTTTTCGGCAAAATTCGGTCATCTGTCTAATTCCCGAAACTGCCAATTGTGCTTTCAAAGAGCCAGGTTCATAATATAAACCACAATGCAAAACGCCACTATTTCTACCCGACTGATGCTTTCCCAAAGAATCCTCTTTTTCAAAAAGCAGGATTTTAGCGTTGGGATACGCCTTTTGGAGTTTATAAGCAATGGATAAACCAATAATTCCACCACCTGCAATACCAATTTTTTGTAAGCTCATTTATTGATTGTTTGGATTTTGATCACGCCATTCTATTAGCTTAATTAGTCCTTCTTCAAGTTGATATTTATAAAGAAAACCTAGTTCTTCTTCTGCTTTCTTTCGGCTGCCAATTCTATTTTGTACAAATTGACGGGCATCATCTTCAGAATATGGCTTATAAGTCACTTTTAAATCCGAATTTTTAAGTTTTAAAATAGTGTCGCATAACTCCTTAATAGAAGTCTGTACTTCCGTACCCACATTGTACATTCCGAAAGGCGTATCACTTTTCATGGCTTCGATATTACATCTGGCTACGTCTTCTACATAAATAAAGTCATAAGCCTGACTACCATCGCCATTAATAATAGGCGTTTCGTTTGCGTCAATTTTATTCAGCATGATTGGTATCACTCCGGTATAAGCAGCGGTTTGATCCTGATGAGGGCCATAAACATTCATGTAACGTAATCCGATGATTTCTAAACCGTATCTGTCGTTAAATGCGGCAGCCATGGCTTCGCCTGCTATTTTAGTGGCACCATAAAAGTTTTTATTATTAAAAGGATGGCTTTCCGTCATAGGCAACTCTACCGCATCACCATAAACAGATGCGGATGAAGACCAAACTAATTTTTTGACACCATTCTTAACACAAGCTTCCAATACATTAAAAGTTCCCGCTATATTTACATCAAAAGCAGTACGGGGATAATCCTTACAATGCAATAGCCACATGGCGGCCAAACAAAATACATAATCTACTCCCTTCATTGCCGTATCCAGAATATCAATTTCACGTACGTCTCCCCCAATTGGGAAAATCTTACAACGAGGATCTTTGAGCGATTCGATTAAATAATCTTTTTTGCCACGAGCAAAATTATCATAAATGATCACTTCTGCTACATTTTCCTTTAATAATTCGCTGACTACAAAGCTACCGATGAATCCAGCTCCGCCAATAACTAAAACTTTACTTTTTTCTATATTCATATTATTTACTGCTATAAATTCTTTCAATAATGTCCACTACCTTTAAACCTTCCAAAGCATTGGTGGTAATGGCAGCTCTTCCTTTCAAAACATCAATTACATTCTCAATCACATAATTATGGTTTTGAGCAGAACCTTTATAGGCTCCATAATCATTGCCTGGATTAGTAGGAGCTAAATCAGGCATGTCATAATCTTTCACGTGGCAAGTTTCCACCTTGTCCATGTATTGTCCACCAATTTTAATGGCACCGTGTTCCGCAATAATGGTCATGCTGCTTTCTAGGTTACGATCCCATACCGAAGTGGAAAAGTTGATGGCTCCTGCACCTCCATTTACAAAGTCAAAATTGATAAAGCCTGAATCTTCAAAATCTGTTAATTCCTTGTGGTTAAAATCATTGATACGGGAAGTAATGTTATCTATATCCCCAAACAGCCAATACATGATGTCAATAAAATGACTGAATTGCGTGAATAATGTCCCTCCATCTAAATCCTTTTTCCCATGCCAGCTATCAGGTTTGTAGTAACGGTTGTCACGGTTCCAATAACAGTTGAGCTGTACCATGAATATTTTACCCAATTTACCTGATTCAATCATTTCTTTGATCCAAACTGATGGTGGGGAGTAGCGATTTTGCATGACTGCAAATAAATATTTGTGTACATGCAAAGCTTTGAAAATCACTTTTTCTGCATCACTTTTATTTAAAGCCATTGGTTTTTCTACCACAATGTGTTTGCGTTGATCTAATGCTTTTAAAGAATGTTCTGCATGAAATCCATTTGGGGTACAAATATTAACGACGTCAAACTCTAGGTCAGCAGCCAATAGCTCATCAACAGAGTTAAACAAGGGAATTCCTGTTTCAATCGCTCCTAATGCAGCTGCAGGCTTTACATCTACTAAGGCTACTAATTCAGCCTCAGGATTGCGAACTATCATTTCAGCATGTCTTTTTCCGATGTGTCCACAACCAACCACCGCGAATTTTACTTTCTTTCCAGTATCCTTCATTATTTTGTTCTACTTACTTTATTATCTTTTAATTGATACTCTTGTTTACTTTCTGGACAAGTTGCATGACCATGCTGATCGAATACAAGTCGATGCCCATATTCACTCATCCATCCAATTTGACGTCCAGGATTTCCAACTAATAAGGCATACGGTAAGATTGTTTTGGTGACCACTGTACCTGCGCCAATAAATGCGTATTCGCCAATATCATGACCACAAACAATGGTTGCATTTGCGCCTATAGAAACTCCTTTACCTACATGTGTTTTGGAATATTGTCCTCTACGATTGACTGCACTTCGTGGATTGGTTACATTAGTGAATACCATGGAAGGGCCTAAAAATACGTCATCATCGCAGGTCACCCCTTCATAAATGGAGACATTATTTTGTACTTTGACATTGTTTCCAAGGATAACACCGGGAGACACCACTACGTTCTGGCCGATATTACATTTTTCCCCAATTGTACAACCAGTCATGATATGACTGAAATGCCAAATTTTAGTTCCTGAACCTATTTTGCAACCCTCATCCACGATAGCTGAGGGATGTGCATAGAAGTCTTGATTAGTCATTCTTATAAGATTTAACGGTTTCAATGATGTAGTCTAATTCGGCTGAAGTCATTTCAGTATGAATAGGGAGCGATAAAACCCTTTCGCAAAGTTCTTCTGAAATAGGGAAATCACCTTTTCCAAATTCATCGGTGGCGAAAGCTTTTTGTAGATGAAGCGCTACAGGATAGTAGACCATAGATGGAATTCCCTTTTCAGCTAAAAAGTCTCTTAAAGCGGTTCTATCAATGTTTTTAGCGACTTTCAGGGTATATTGGTGGAAAACGTGTGTCGAATTGTGTTGGCGAACGGGTGTTTGTATCCAAGCAACTGCTTCAAAACCCTTATCGTAAGTAGCTGCTGCTATTTGTCTTGCTTTAGCATACTCATTTAAGTGCTTAAGTTTAACATTTAGCACTGCTGCTTGTATGGTGTCTAATCTAGAGTTTACACCTACCAATTCGTGGTGGTATTTCTTTGCCTGCCCATGATTGGCAATTTTTTTTATCGTAGTGCCTAAGGCTGTATCATTTGTATATAATGCACCTCCATCACCGTAGCATCCTAGATTTTTTGAGGGAAAAAATGAAGTACTACCCACATGACCTATGGTGCCTGCTTTTTTTATGCTACCATCCGAAAATGAATAATCAGCACCGATAGCTTGGGCAGTATCTTCGATGACGAAAATATGATGCTTATTAGCCACCTCCATGATTGTTTCCATATCGGCACATTGACCAAATAGGTGGACAGGTACCACCGCCTTAGTTTTTGAAGTGATGGCTTTTTCGAATATCTCTGCAGTAATATTAAACGTATCTGGATCCACCTCTACCATCACTGGTTTGAGGTGTAGCAATGCAATAACCTCTGCGGTTGCCACGTAAGTAAAGCAAGGTACAATGACCTCATCACCTGTTTTTAAATCTAAAGCCATTAATGCAATTTGCAAGGCATCAGTACCATTCCCACAAGGGATAACATAATCAGATTTTAAGTAGTCGGCTAGTTCCTCTGCAAACTTTTTAACCTGAGGACCATTGATAAAAGCGGTGTTATCAATTACCTCGTGAATGGCCGCGTCTACTTCCGCTTTAATTTTTTCATACTGACCCTTTAGGTCAACCATTTGGATATTCATATTTATAATCGGGCGTCTACTAAAGATCTATCCAAAAAAGATTTGGTATCGAATATAATGGCTTCGTGACCGTTCCTTAAAGCTTTAAAATCAATTGTTAAAAACTCATTATGGCTTACTGCAAGAATTACCGCATCATATTGCTTGTTGATATCAGGCACCAAATTTAAACCGTATTCTTGAGCTACTGCATTTTTATCTGCATGTGGATCATAAACATCTACGTTTAATCCAAATTGTTGTAATTCTTTGTAGATGTCTATGACCCTAGAATTTCTAATATCAGGACAATTTTCCTTAAAGGTGATGCCTAAAATCAATGCATTGGCTCCATTAATCTTATGCTCGTTTTTTATCATGAGTTTTACCACTTTATTGGCAACGAACATCCCCATATTGTCGTTTACTCTTCTTCCGGAAAGAATAACCTGAGGATGATAACCTAAAGACTCTGCTTTATGCGCTAAATAGTAAGGATCTACTCCAATGCAATGACCGCCAACTAATCCAGGTTTATATTTTAGGAAATTCCATTTGGTTCCGGCCGCATCTATCACATCACTGGTATCAATCCCAATACGGTCAAAAATTAATGCCAATTCATTCACGAAAGAAATATTGACATCTCGTTGTGCATTTTCTATGGCTTTAGAGGCTTCAGCAACCTTCATATTAGGTGCTTTGTGTGTCCCCGCCGTAATGATAGACCCGTAAAGCTGATCCACTACCTCCGCAATTTCTTCTGTAGAACCTGAGGTTACTTTACGAATTTTGGTCAGCGTGTTCACTTTGTCTCCTGGATTGATCCGTTCAGGAGAGTAACCGCAGAAAAAATCTTCATTATATTTTAAACCTGAAAATTTCTCTAATACGGGAACGCAATCTTCTTCTGTACAGCCTGGATATACCGTTGATTCATAAATCACTAAATCACCTTTTTTCAAAACTTTACCCAGCATTTCAGATGCCCTTAATAGGGGACCAAGATCTGGCGCCTTAAATTGATTGATAGGAGTAGGAACAGTAACAATGTAAACAGTACAGTCTTTAAGTTCCTCAGCATCTGATGAAAAGCTTAATGAAGCACTTTCGTTAGCTTTCATTACCTGCAGAAGACTGTCCATATCGGCTTCCATGGTTCTGTCATAACCTTTAGAAAGTTCATCAATTCTGGTTTTATGGATATCAAAGCCTAATACTTGGTATTTTTTACCAAATTCAATGGCCAAAGGTAGACCTACGTATCCTAATCCTATAATTGCGATTTTATTTGAAAGTAGCGTTTTTGTCATTCTAATTATATTAAAAATTATATGCTAAATATGTTCTAAAAGTACTTAAAAGGTATACAATAGAGATTATAATCCAAGCTAGTACCAAAAACCCTATACCAAATTTCAACATATTGAGCTTAACGTTTGAACCTGATGTCTCTAAAAGAGGAAAAATAGGCTTTTCATAAATTTGGATGAAAGGCATCTGTTTGCCTAATTCTATCCTTGTAGTTACGATAGAACTAGCTAATGTAGAATAAGTCGACTGAAGAACTGCATTATCAACCTGTTTTTTTTGATACCCAACTTTCACAGTATTGGGCCGGATCGCATTAGGATCAGCATCTAAACTAGATGCTGAACTTGCAATGCTCTTTGACATTAAGTTACGAATAGAATCCGCTTGGTGCTCTAACAAGCTAATGTTCTGGAGCGTCCTTGCCGTTTTGGTATATATATAAAATTTAGAGGTCACTTCTATCAGTTTTTCTAAAAAATACTTTGGGAAATAGGGATCAGAAGCTTTAAAGGTTCCAGAGATGATGCTATTGTATGCTCTTTCAACTTTAAGATTTGCGGTAAAATCCTCAATAATACCTCTGAGGTAAACATTTTGCTTCACATCTGAAGAATCTCTTTTGCCAGAAAATAATTGGTAACCCGCATAGGTAGAATTGCCTAGTAGCCCTTTTTCTTGTTTTTTATAGTTGATATAGAAGTTAATGACGTAATCGGTCTTGTTATTATATGATATCTTGGATAATAAGGTACGTTCAATGATTTGAGGGGAAGTCATGATATAAGTGACATCCAAATTCTCAAATATACCTCCTCCGGAGGTGCTTGCTGAAGTGTTTGTTTCTATGCCCAAACTAGCTAGAGGGTTTGGCGATTCTTGTTTTACCCCCCCATTTACTAGAAATTTAATTTGAGCAATATATTCGATTCTATTGCCCACTTTTGAAAACACAAACCCAGTTAATAGGCCTAAAATCAAGCTAGTTAGTACCCATTTCCATTTAACCTTAAGGTATATAAAGTAGCCTCCAACTCTTTTTAGAATTTCTCTTAAGGACAATTCTGTATCATCCTCAATTTGCTGGTCTATCTTCTTGATCATTTTTTAGTAAGAGTGAAGACGAGTAAAGCCAAGCTGATTAAGCCTGTTGTGGAACTTAAAATTTCTGACAAGGATATTTTTCTGGATATTTCATCTGTTGGTACTACGATTTCGGATCCTGGCTTTATACTAGGGTAATTATTAAATAAGAAAAACAACTTGTTTGTACTCTTTACCGAACCATTCGCATATTTCACATAAGCACTAGATTTAACGGCTCTTCTTTTAAAGCCCCCGCTTTCTGAAATGTAAGATTTAAAAGTTTTATTAGGGGTGTAAATTGCTGTAACGGGTAACAAGACATTTCCACTTACTTTCACTGTTTGGGGTTGTTTGGGTACGTTAATGATATCGCCCTCTTCCAGAAAAAGGTCGACATCGCTTCCTGGATTAGTAAGGATTTTTTCTAAGTTTATTCCTATCAAATTATTGACTAGGTTTTGATTTTGAAGTGTTGAAATAGAATCTTTTTTATTTTTAAGATTATTAAGCACTGATATAGCTTCTTTCTCTTGTTTTTGGTCTTTATTTAAAACTTTGGATTCGGCCTTTAAATAACTACGATTTAAGGATGCACCTTTTGTATAAGCAAATACAGACGGACCTCCGGCTCTATTTACCAAATCTGAAATACGCTCATTTTTTCTAGCAATGAAATAAATTCCAGGATATTTAACCTCTCCTTCTATTTTCACCTGCCTTTGTATTTCATAGCCTTCTGATTTACGAACCGATACGATATCAAATGGCTTAAGTACAAAGTCTTTTGCCTTATCATTTAAGTTCTCGTCAATAGAAATTTGAAATATTTCTGCTGATTCTGCAGAAGCTAGATCTTTGTTACTATCACTTACTCTGCGGGCAATTTCAATTCTTGATAAGCTTGCTCCTTCTTTTAATCCCCCAGCTTGTAATATGAGGTCTTCCAAAGTCATTTTATCAGCATAGTAAAATTGACCTGGGTTTCGTACTTCTCCATCAATTTTGACATTGTATTCATCCTTTAAATCAAAGATGGAGGGGATAGTCACAATATCTTCACGTTTAAGAGAGATATCTGCATCTGAACTATTCAAAATTTTGTTTGTATTAAAGGAAATTAACTCTGGCGTTCCATCGTTCTTTACCCTATTGATGTAACCCCGATCTAAAAAAGCATTGTCTTTTAAACCAGCAGCTTTTTGGATAAGAGATTTTAAAGATAAGCCGGGTTCTAATTCATATTCTCCAGGTCTGTATACCGCCCCTTCTATTTTAACTCGATTTTCAAATCTGTCCAATATGGGTTCAATAATATATTTATCTCCCGATTTCGGGAAATAGGTGTTAAAGTCTTCCTTCGCAATATCAATTAATTTACGCTCTTTGGAAGTATTCTGAAAAACTTTAATCCTGCTTTGATAGGCATTGTCATTAAAACCACCAGCAAATGAAATCACATTATCCAACGACTCACCTTCCAATGTTTCAAATATACCTGGTCGTTTTACTTCGCCTGTTACTTCTACTCTGGTTCTATAGATAGGAATTCTAATGATGTCTTGATCCTTTAAAGTGATGTTATTAGCTTGTTCTCCTTTTAGTAGGAAATCATAAACATCCAACTTAGCAATGACTTTATTTTCTCTGATTATTTCTATATCTCGATAACTTCCATTTTCTGTTGGTCCTCCAGAAGCATACAATGCGGCAAAAACAGTTGAAGCTGAAGATAAAGTATAAGTACCTGGTTTTGTAACAGCGCCAAGAAGGGTTACCTTAATTGACCTCAATTTACCTGTGGTCACCTTTACATAGGTAGTCCCATTCTTTATCCCTGTATAAATAGTAGAAAGCTTACTACTTAGCTTTTTGTCAATCTCATCTAGACTCAAGCCTGATACCTGAAGCACTCCCGCATAAGGAATGCTGATGGTACCATCTGGTCTTACCGTTCTCATATAGTTGGCTTCAGATAGTCCGAAAATATCCACTATCAGTTCATCGTTAGGAGCTACACGATAGTTTCTAGGGGTTGCTATATTATAATTAGGTTCAAAAGTTAATTGGCTATTTCTGAAAATTCCTGATCCAAAAATTTTAGCTTTTAAAGTAGATAGCGCTCTTTCAGATTCGTTTTCAACTTCTGCTCTTTTTAGTCCAGTTAAAGTATCAATTCCGATTCGTTTGGTAGAATCCTGATATCTCAAGGATAGTCTACTTTCTCTAAGTAATCTAGCATCTTCATTTCTTATCTTCTCCACCCTTATCTTTAGTTTTACCACTTCGCTTGGCGACATCCCCCTATTAAGGGCTACTTCTCCAATTTGGTCTAAATTTAATCCAGACACCTCTACTTCATTCATAAAATCCCTGATTTTACTATCGGTTAAAGCATCAATTCGGATATCACTATAGTTTACTTTATTGTTTTGTGAATATGCCTTATCAATAATTAAAAAGAAAGGAATAAATAAAAAAAGAACCTTAATTAAATTGTGTATTTTCATGGAGTGCAAAACTACATTTTTTAGATTTAATCTTAATAATTTCTTCAGCTAATTTTAAAGCTAAAAAAATTCATTTATAGGTGTTTATGATTATTCGAAATAATTCAAAATATTAAAACCACCCGCTTTCAAATACTCATCTTTTTTCATCAAATGGAGGTCAGATAATACCATTTCCTTTACCAAAGCTGCCAAATCATATTTGGGTTTCCAACCCAATTTGGTATTGGCCTTGGTGGGATCACCCAACAAAAGATCCACTTCTGTCGGCCTAAAATATCTCGGATCCACCTTTACCACCGTTTGACCTTGTTTGAGTTGAGCTGCATTTAATCCCAATTCTGCTATGAGGGTTTCATCCACACCAATAATGACGCCTTTCTCCTGTTCGTCTTTACCACTGAATTCTACTTCTATTCCTAATTCTGCAAAGGTCATTTTTACGAAATCTCTCACCGTTGTGGTAATCCCCGTAGCGATGACATAATCTTCTGGCTGATCCTGCTGAAGAATCAAATACATGGCTTCGATGTAATCTTTAGCATGTCCCCAATCTCGTTTAGCAGATAGGTTTCCTAAATAGAGACATTTTTGTAAGCCTAGTGCTATTTTAGCAGCCGCTCGCGTTATTTTCTGGTTACAAAAGTTTCGCCACGTAAGGGGCTCTCATGGTTAAATAATATGCCATTGCAAGCATATAATCCATAAGCTTCTCTATAATTTACGGTAATCCAGTAGCCATAAATTTTTGCCACTGCATAAGGAGACCTTGGGTAAAATGGCGTAGTTTCAGATTGAGGTACTGCTTGAACGAGTCCGTACAATTCGGAAGTGGAAGCCTGATATATTCTTGTTTTTTTCTCTAAACCTAAAATACGAACCGCCTCCAGTATACGTAATGTCCCAATACCGTCTGCATTGGCAGTATACTCGGGCATTTCAAAACTCACATGGACATGACTCATGGCAGCTAGGTTATAAATTTCATCAGGCTGCACTTCTTGAATGATGCGTATGAGGTTGGTTGAATCGGTCAAATCACCATAATGGAGTTTCAACTTTACTCCTTCTTCATGTGGGTCTTGATATAGGTGGTCAATCCTGTCTGTATTCAATAGTGAGCTTCGTCTTTTAATACCATGAACGTAGTAACCCTTTTTTAATAAGAATTCTGCCAAGTATGAACCATCTTGTCCCGTAATTCCGGTGATTAATGCTGTTTTCATTTTAATATCAATTTTTGAGGTCTTGCCATGGCTCCGCCCTTTCAGTCACAAATCAATGCGCCGTAGGCATATATTTTATAAGATGTTTTAACTAAGAAATAGTTAATTTCTCCACTATATTCTTTCTCAAATCAACTTTTACCTGCATGCCCATATTTTCTAAATAAAGGAGTGCAAAATTACCTTTGCTATCTACTACTTCTGCTTTTTGATCCATTAAAGCACCCGATTTAAACACAATCTTATCATTGGTGTTTAGGCCTTTTACCTCTATACTTTCATGATCATATGCTGTCAACCAGTTTTTCAGCTGATCCATTTCTTTATTGCGTATGGTGGCGGGCTTTCCGCAAAAATATAAATAACGAACTACACCTGGCACCGAAAAAACTTTTTCTCTTTCAGCATCTTCCACATTTACAAAACAATAGGAGCGAAACAGCGGCTCCTCCACCCATTTCCATCGATCACTCCATTGCTTTTTAAGTTTCAAAAGCGGGCAGTATACTTCAAATCCTGATTTGGTCAGTTGATCAGCAACTGATTTTTCGCACCTTGATTTCGTATAGATCACGTACCAACTCATAAAGAAAGATCAAATATTAAAACCAATCCTTTGTGATGATCTGAGATGTATTTTTTTGCATCATCAATTTCAAAAACCAGGTATTTTATTTTTTTTTTGATTAAAGGTTCCGCTTTCTCCACTAACACCCCTAAGTAATTTCTGTCGATATCTTTTCCGATGATGATGAGGTCTATCACGTCCGAATCAATCCCTTGCGCTATTTTTCCATCTAAATAAACCTGCTGAACATTACCTAGGCGGTCAATTACCTTTTCAATTAGTTCTTCAACACCAATAAACTTTCTGATGATACTATTCAGGTCTTTAAAAAGCGGATGTAAGGTATTAGCCCTGTATAATTTCTTGTTCCCCTCATTCTCTGTTAACAGCAGTCCAGCCTCTTCAAAACGGTTTAATTCCTGCCGAATACCATTGGTACTCACATGAAACTCGTTCTGTAAGCTTCTTAAATATCCTTGATTATTAATATTCAGGAAAAATTTAAGTAAGAGCTTAACCCTTGTTTTAGATGTAATTATACTTTCTAACATCCTTATTGAGTAAAATTAGTACTCATTTTTAATATCAAAAGTAGAACTATTTTTTGAAAGGTAAAAATGTGAATGATATTTAATTTTAGGTTCAATGGGTTGGGTTTTACTAATCTTTAATGGAAGAATGGAATGTTGGAAGGATGGGTTTCATCAGACCACTATTCTATTACTTCAATGTTCCAGTTTTAACTATTCAATTTTTTGCTTATACTATTCTTTATCGGAAGAATGGAATGTTGGAAGGATGGGTTTCTTTTTCCCGCTATTCCATTAACCCAATTTTCCACTATACTTTCCTTATCCGAAACTATTTTCCCAATCACCATGCTTCATTTTAATTTGTAGTGATTTATCAACTAGATTAATTCATTTTCGGTTTTAAAATGTAGCTCATCTAACTTTTCAAAGTCCGTAAGAGTTATTTGCTGAGCTTTAAAAAAACTCACTAAACTTGAATGAAACTCATCACTTGATGGAAGCGCAATATTCAAAAAATTTAAATACTCTTTAATGCCCCTCCTGCAATATCCCTCTGCAATATTTCTACTAATGCTATGTACACTATCAATACAATTACCAGCCGTTTTTTTTAATTCAAATGGAAAATTCATCAATATTCCACACGAAAGAACATATAAATCAATAGCATCATTCCAAACTCTTAATTGTTTAAAACCTCTATTGATATTTTTACGCTCCATGCCACTCTTGTTACACTATTTATAATTCAAATCTATCCTTAGTCAATTATTCTTTAACAGAATGTTAAAATTTTACCACCCCAATATTCCATTACGCCAACATTCCCTTCGACTCCGCTCAGGGTGACATTCCCTTCGACTCCTCCTTCGACTCCTCTCAGGATGACATGCTCAGGGTGACATTCCCTTCGACTCTGCTGAGGGTGACAGCCCACGTGTCATGCTGAGCGGAGTCGAAGCATATTTCACGAAGCATCATTTATTTTTATGATTGCTTTCATTTTTACAAACTGATAATTCTTTTAGTTTATCCCAGTTATCTGAAATAATAGCTTCTTTTTTTTTTCTTGACCATCCCTTAACTTGTTTTTCAAATGCAATTGCTTGATTAATATCTAAAAAATCTTCGCAAAATACTAGTTTTAAAGGTCTTCTATTATGAGTATAAGACTTTTTATTCAATCCAATTTCGTGTTCATATAACCTTCTTTCCATATTATTTGTAACTCCAGTATAGTAGCTGTCGTCGCTGCATTTTAATATATAGACATGATAGTATTTCATAAAATTTATTACACATCCCTCTTCGACTTCCCCTTCGACTCCCCCTTCGACTCCGCTCAGGGTGACAAGCTCAGAGTGAAAAATGGGCTCAGGGTGACATTCCCTTCGACTCCCTCCTTCGACTCCGCTCAGGATGACATGCTCAGGATGACATGCTCAGGTGACATCATGCTGAGTGGAGTTAACGCATCGTATTACAAAATCTTTCCATCTGCAATGTCAATTAAATACTTACCATAACCACTTTTTACTAGGGGTTGGCCTAAATCGCGAAGTTGATTGGCGTCTATAAAATTCATTCTATAAGCGATTTCTTCTATACACCCAATTTTAAGGCCTTGTCTATCTTCTATCACCTGAACAAATTGGCCAGCTTGCATTAACGATTCAAAAGTACCGGTATCTAACCAAGCGGTTCCTCTACTTAATAAACCGACTTGTAGTTTCCCTTTTTCTAAATAGACCCTGTTGATGTCTGTTATCTCCAATTCTCCACGAGGGGATGGTTTAATCCCACTGGCAATTTTAACGACTTCGTTATCGTAAAAATATAAACCGGGAACGGCATAATTAGATTTTGGGTGGGCTGGCTTTTCTTCTATAGAAATGGCTTTTTTGTTTTCGTCGAATTCGACTACCCCATAGCGCTCAGGATCTTGAACAGGATAGGCAAAAACAATTCCGCCATCTGGATGGGTATTGCTTTGCATTAACTTTGCCATTCCATCTCCGAAAAAGATGTTATCTCCTAAAACTAGCGCAACGGAATCAGCTCCTATAAAATCGGCGCCAATAATGAAAGCTTGTGCTAAACCGTCAGGTGAGGGTTGTTCGGCATAAGAAAAATGGCAGCCTAAATTTTTTCCGTCGCCTAATAATTTTTGAAAACCAGGAAGATCGTGTGGGGTTGATATAATCAAGATTTCATTGATTCCGGCCAACATTAAAGTAGACAGTGGGTAATAAATCATGGGTTTATCGTAAACCGGCATCATTTGTTTACTTACTGCTAAGGTTAAGGGATGTAATCTGGTTCCAGATCCTCCTGCTAGAATAATTCCTTTCAATTGAGCGCTATTTTAATTATTTAATAAGTTTTCGTTTAGAATAGTAAATCTAAAAAAATTATGCTTGATTTAGTGCCTTTACGTTTTCTTCTAATTCATGGTACCAAGCTTCTCCATATTTCCTAATTAATGGAGCTTTTAGGAATTCATAAACTTTTACGTTGTGTTCGTCGCCAAAGCTACAAGCCGAACTGCAAATACTCCATCTGTCGTAATGTAGCATATCAAATTCTGGGTAAGGAGTTAACCGAATAGGGTATAAATGACAAGAGATCGGTTTTTGCCAATCTATTTTCCCATCTTCATAAGCCTTTTCAATGGCACATTTTGTAATGCCGTTCTCCCAAATGACGTAAGCACATTCTTTATTTCCGTCCACACAAGGCGTGGTTAAATCATTATCCAAATCTTTAACGGAAGTCCCCACTTTTTCAATGGTTTCAACTCCCTTTACCGTCATGTAGGGCTTTACTAAGGGATAAATATTTTTTAATATTTCGACCTCTTCTTGATCCAAGGGTGCACCTGCATCACCTTCTATACAACAAGTACCTTTACATTTTTCGAGGTGACAAATAAAATTTTCTTTGATTAACTCCTCAGAAACCAAATGAACACCTACTGCTATCATCACTTTTTCTTTCATATTCCTTTAATTATTTCGCCTTTTTCATCAACTTTCCCTCTGTTAATTGCAGGGTTCCCATACCATAATTCAAATGGCTTTACTGATTTAGTCAATACTGAACCAGCACCAATAAATGCAAACTCCCCAATTTCATTTCCGCAAACGATAGTGGTGTTTGCGCCAATGCTCACTCCTTTATGAACGATGGTTTTTAAGAATTCATGCTTTCTATCAATAAACGATCTTGGATTTAAAATATTGGTAAAAACGACAGAGGGCCCAACAAATACTTCATCCTTAATTTCAACACCTTCAAAAATAGAGACGTTGTTTTGAATTTTCACGCCATTTCCAACCTTCACATTTTTACCCACAAATACATTTTGCCCTAAAGTACAATTTTCTCCAATTTCAGCACCTTCAGAAAGATGACAGAAATGCCAAATTTTTGTATGGACCCCAATCTTAACATCAGCATCAATGATCGCAGTTGGGTGGACAAAGTAATTAGTGCTTGGCATTAAAAAAATCTTTTATGGTGTGGCTGATGAAACTGACTTCCTCTAATTTTAATAAGGAATGTATGGGCAAAGATAAAACAGAATCGCAAATGCGATCAGAAATAGGTGAAAATACCCTAAAGTTGGTATAAGCTTTTTGCTGATGAAGGGATTTTGGATAATAGATCATCGTCTCTATACCGCGATTTTTTAAAAAATCTTTCAGCTCATTACGTTTTCCCATCTTCACTTTAATCGTGAATTGATGCCAAGTATGGATTCCATCAGGATTTTTTGAAGGAATTCTAATCTTTTTACAAGAAGACAATTCTTGGATATATTTCGCCGCGATTGACCTTTTAAGGGAGAGATTTTGATCAAGGTATTGAAGTTTGAAGTTTAAAATGGCTGCTTGCAAACTATCTAATCTGGAATTTATACCGATTATATCATGCTCATATTTATTTTGTTGGCCATGATTTGAAATCCTTCTTATTTGGTGAGCCAATTCATCATCATTGGTAAATAAAGCTCCTCCATCTCCAAAACCACCTAAATTTTTGGTTGGAAAAAATGAAGTACAGCCAATATGGCCCAATGTTCCTAGCATTTTTTCTTTACCATCTATGATTAACTTAGCTCCTAAAGCCTGTGCATTATCTTCTATCACAAAAATTTGATGCTTATTTGCGATTGCGATGATTTTTTGTAGATCTCCAGATTGACCGAACAGATGGACGGGAATAATTGCTTTTGTTAATGGCGTAATCGCTTCTTCAATTTTTGATGAATCTATTTGAAAATATTGGTCTTCGATATCGACTAACACAGGAATTCCGCCAAGTAAGCATACGACTTCTATGACGGAAACATAAGCAAAAGCTGGAATGATCACTTCGTCTCCAGGTTTTAAACCAATCGCCATCAAAGCAATTTGAAGGGCATCGGTTCCGTTTCCGCAACCGATTACATTTTTTACACTAAGATATTCAGCTAGTTTATTTTCGAAAAGGGTTACCTCAGGCCCGTTGATATAATGCCCATTAGACCATACTTTCTTTATCACTTGACCTAATTGTGGCTTTAACTGTTGGTATTCGGCGGTAAGGTCAATCATTTTAATCGCTTTCTTCATAAGCGGGCATCCACAAATTTCCGATCGATAATGGATTTTGTATCAAAAACAACCGCATTATTCTTCTGAAATTCCTCAAAATCGAGCATTAAAAATTCTTGATGCGCAACGGCAATCACGATCGCTTGATATTTTTTTGGTATTATTTTTTTAATCAATTTAATGTGATATTCTGACCATACTTCGCTTGTGTTAGCCCATGGATCAAAAACATCAACGGCTAAATCAAATGAAATTAATTCATTGTAAATGTCGATTACTCGGGTATTTCTAATATCAGGACAATTTTCTTTAAAGGTAAAGCCTAAAATCAAAACGTTACTCTGCCTAATTTTTTGCTCTTTTTTCAGCATGAGCTTGATGAGTTTATTGGCTACAAACATCCCCATATTATCATTCACTCTTCTTCCAGATAGAATTACTTGAGGGTGGTAGCCTAAAGCTTCCGCTTTATGAGCCAAGTAGTAAGGATCTACACCAATACAATGCCCACCTACTAAACCAGGCTTGAATTTCAGAAAATTCCATTTGGTTGCGGCAGCATCAATAACATCATGGGTATCGATTCCCATTCGATCAAAAATTAGAGCTAACTCATTTACAAAAGAAATATTCACATCTCTTTGGGCATTTTCTATGGCTTTTGAAGCTTCTGCAACTTTGATACTTGGTGCCAAGTGTGTACCTGCGCTGATGATTTTTTGATAAAGCTGGTTCACCTTTTCGGCTGTTGCAGGATTGGATCCTGAAGTCACTTTACAAATTTTAGTAAGTGTGTTGACTTTATCTCCTGGATTGATTCGCTCAGGAGAATAGCCCACAAAGAAATTTTGATTTAGCTTAAAACCACTTATTTTTTCAATCAAAGGAATGCAATCTTCTTCGGTACAACCTGGATAAACGGTTGATTCGTAGATTACTAAATCATCTTTTTTGATGATTTTAGCAATCATTTCTGTTGCTTTTAATAATAAAGATAAATCTGGGGATTTATATTGATTGATAGGTGTGGGAACCGTAATAATATAAATAGTACAAGATTCGATATCTTTCAAACGAGATGAAAATTGAAGCTTTGAGGCTAATTTAAACTCATTTTCGCTGATCTGTTTGGTTTTATCTTTAGCCTCTTTGAGTTGATGGATTCTTTCTTCGTCAATATCAAAACCAATGGTTTCATAAACCTGCCCAAATGCTACTGCAAGTGGTAAACCTACATAACCTTGTCCAATTATAGCTATTTTATACATGGCTTATCAAGCGTATTAGAAAGGTAAAAGTAGGAATTTATTTTTAGCGTAAACAGCCACCTATCGGTTGGGCTGAAGCGGTTGGCTTAAGCCTTCGGCAGATTTTATTTCCATCGTCACTGAGCCTATTAAAACCTCAACCTGAGCTTTCACCGGAATTCTGTTCCCATCATCAGTAATCCACAAATAGAGTTTACTGTCTTTTCTGAAAATTCTACCTGGCTTTATGGAAGGACTAAATTTTAAACATCTTATTTGACCTAGATCAGTTTTAATGGTTTCTTTACCTATGTATTCTATGGTTAATGGGATAATCTCATCATTTAAGAAATAATTTAAAGTCAATTTTTCTCCTGGTTTAATCCCCGTTAGATCCAAATTTCTAGCAAAATAATAAGCAGACACCAAATCAAAAGTTTGTTCAACTGGCGACTTGAAAGTTCCTTTATTGGAAACTACTTTTTGTTCTTCCTGATAAAAGCGAGCTTTGTCATTTCTACGGTATCCATCTTCTCTGATGTTTTCTGTATAAAGATAGGGCGTAAAATTTTTCTCATCAATATAAGAGTCATACCTGTTCCTCACTTTATAAAAAATATCAAAACTACCTGATGTAGAGCCATCTACTGATAAATGGTAGGTTGGATTTCCATCGAATTTCACATCGGTATCTAAAACTTTAATGGTGGCCTCCGCAGCAGTAAAAATACCATATTTGAGTTTATATTTTAAGGTTTCTCCCGGCTTGAATGTAGAATATTTAAGATAGGAGAGGGTTTGTGCATTTATACTTGCGTTAAATGTTAGGATTACAAAAGTAATAAACAAAATTTTCTTCATAGACAACTTAAAACAATTAGCGAACCAAACTTAATCTTTACGCTTAAATATAGGGACTGTTGAGCAAGGTTCGCCATACATGATGCTCTTTACAATGGGATTTAATTTTGAAGTTAAAGCCATAAATGCAGACACTGGAATCTCTATATCGCCGCAACCTTTGATGACTAAACGTTGATTTTTAAATTTTTGTACATCTAACTTTTCTATGGCACCTAAATACAATGCAGTTTCCAATAATTCGAGGTCACCAAATACGAAGAAATTAGCAATTGGTTGTAGTTTGGATGCAATTAACATATAAGCCCAAGTAGGAACAATGGCATCTGCTGAGCAGATAACGGCAATATTTTTACCTTTAAATACTTCCCAATCTTGGTTTTTAACTTGTTCTCTAAAATCTTTCTCTCTTAATATCAATCCTTGAAAAAGGTGGTCTTTCATATCATAAACCACTCTTTCGCCTTTATCCTGTAGATCTGCTAAATCGAAAGATACCAATCCACTTTGAGCAACTTTATTGATTATATTTTCTTGAATGTCCATCATTTTTAAAATAAAAAAACCGAAAGCCTACATGGCTTTCGGTTTCAAAATTAAGTATTTTATCGGTTAATAGAACTTTGCTCTATTGTCCTTAATGTCTGCTTTCTTCTTTAAAACTTCAAAAACAGCTTGATCAACTTGCTGACTGATAGCTTGTTCCATTTGTTCTTTAACTTTCAATACATTGGTTAAAGCTGGTGGGTTGGTAAAACTTTTTACAGTATATATATAAACCCCCCTATCTCCGTTAATTACTTTGGATAGTTTATTAGGTTGTGAGCCAAAAATAGCACCAATCACTTTGTTTTCTTGCGCAACTCCAGGAATTACTGGATTGGCAAAAACTATATTCTCAACAGGTACTACTTGCGTTCCTAGCTTTGTTGCTACTTGAGCTAAACTAGACGCCCCATTTAAAGCACTTTCAAATTTAGTTTTCAAAATTTTACCTTGCACCATGCGCTTTACATCAGGCTCGATTTGTTTTTTAACATCCTCTAAAGAAAGTGTTCCTTCTGGTTTAATGGTCGTTAATACAGCGACCACATATTTATCACCAATATCAAAAATCTCATTAGAAACAGCGCCTTTGTCAGCATTAAAGGCCCACTTGATTAATTTACGAGAATCATCTAAACCAGGTAACGAAGCTTGTAAAGGAACTACGTTTTCACCCACTTTTTTATTAAGACCTTGTTTTTGTGCATTTTCTTCGAATTGCTGAACACTGCTCACCCCACTTAAGAAACTTTGTGCTTTTTGATAAGCCGATTGCTCAGTACCCGAACTTGGTACAATGGCTTTATCAACTACAGCAACTTTAACGACTCTGGATAAGCCGATTTGCTTTTCAATTTCTATTACGTGAACACCATACTGAGTTTTTACGACCAAAACCTGTCCTGACTTGCCATTAAAAACAGCATCTTCAAATGCAGGGATCATTGATCCTCTCGCAAAAGTCCCTAAATCACCCCCTTTATCTTTAGATCCATCAGTTCCGTATTTTGCTGCTAATGCTGCAAAATCAGCTCCACCTTGTATTAATTTCTTTAAAGAATCTGCTTTGGCTTGTGCTTTATCTAAACCACCTTCAGCAGCTGGATTAATTAAAATGTGACGAGCTTTTACCGAATCAGGACTCATTCTGCTATCAATTAGTTTCGCTACCTTATAAGATCCGTTGGAAATAAAGGGGCCATACACATCACCTTTGGCTGCATTAAATATGATTGAATCTAAAGAAGGCTCTAAAGAACCTTTCTTTTGATAGATTAATGGAGTTTTTGTATCTGAGTTAATGGCTACAAATAAAGAATCATTGTCAGTAGTTTTTAAGCCTTCGGCAATCTTTTCTATTTTAACTTTAGCTTCTGCAGTATCTTGGGCAGATGGAGCTGCATCAAATTCTACATATTCGAAAGTTCTAGTTTCCGTTGGATTTTTATATTTGTATTTGTTCTGCTCATAGTATTCTTTATAATCTGCATCTGTTACTTTAACTTCAGCATCTGGAACAGCAGCGTAATCGGTGTAAGCATATTCAAAATTCACCAATTTATTTTTATTGGTATAATCGTCCTTAGCATCTAATGTGTTTACATAAACACCATTTTTAACCAAGTTGATATACTTTTCGTTGATCCGTTGTTGTTGAACGTTATCTTCTAATTGAACCCATTGCGCTTTTAACTGACCACTTGGATCTGTATCCGCACTTTTTCTAGAGTTTACAGCAGTTGCTCTGTCAAATTGACCAGTTTGTGGATTGGTGAAAATTTGTTTTACTTGTTGTGTAGGATTATCAAAAATCAAATCAAACAATTCAGTTTGACCCACACTTAAACCTAATTTGTCAGTTTGTTTTTTTAAAATGATACCAGAAACTGTTTGATTCCAAGTATTTTCAACAACATAACCAGTCATTTGAGCATTTAAACTACCCATTTGTTGCTTAAACTGCTGTGAGTTTTGCTCCACCCGATCGTTAAAATCCTTATAAGAAATGGTCTCACCCGCAACTTTACCTACTTCACTCTGAGAATCGGCAATAAAACCTTTTCCACTTCTAATTGCATCACTTAATAAGAACGCCACAATTGCAAAACCGATAGCAATCACAATGATTACACCTGCTCGGTTACGCAAAAAACCCATTATTCCCATATTGTATTATATAATTTTTTGTTTTTAGAGGGCGCAAGATACAAATTTACCTTTTAAAGCATAAAATTTTGTTAGTTAATTAAACTCAGCTCAAAAACTAGGTGATCAAATAATTAAATTCACTGTTTTAATCTTTCATCGGTTGAGCTTTATAGGGCGGGTCTTCCCCTAGTTTTTGCTCATTTATAATAAAGTCGAAGTCCTTTCAATCTCACGCACCCTGGTCTTATACATTAGCAGAGAACTTAGATCTAGCTTTCTCCTTTCCTTGAGGAGAAGGTAGGATGAGGTGTAATAAGAATCATCATCATTAAAATATGCAAACAAAATATATAGCTTGAGTATTATGTAATGATAAATGAAAAAAACTTTCCTTACTGCCGAATGGCGAAAACTGGCCATGGCAAATTACATTGTCGATCCGGGAATACTTCAAAAATATGTTCCTCCACATACCGAGTTAGATTTTTACAATGGCAATTGTTATGTAAGTTTAATTGGTTTCCTATTTATGAATACTAGAATCAAAGGAATAAAGATCCCCTTTCATATCAATTTTGAGGAAGTTAATTTGCGTTTTTATGTTCGCTATAAAGTAGGAGAAGAATGGCGACGAGGAGCGGTTTTCATCAGTGAAATCGTCTCAAAACCGATGATTGCCTTAGTAGCGAATAGTTTATTTCACGAACATTACGAAATCCTAAAAACCAAACATAGTTGGCAAAATGATAATGACCAATTAAAAGTGAGCTACGAATGGAAGAAGAAAAATTGGTATCAATTTGAAATTGAAACTTCGGGTAACCCTCAACCTTTTATAAAAGGAAGTGAAGAAGAATTTATCACCGAGCATTACTGGGGCTATACTTCGGCAGGAATAAATAAAAGTTTAGAATATGCAGTCGAGCATCCTTCATGGGGAGTTTATCCAATAAAAAAGTATCATATTCATGCAGATTTTGAGGATTTATATGGAGCGGATTTCGCATTTTTAAATCAGCAAGCGCCAAAATCAGTGTTCCTAGTGGAAGGTTCTGAGGTTTTAATCAGAGATGGGGGAAAGATTTAGACGTCGAATAAATGCTTGATTTTTTGAGAAATTTCCCTGGTCAATTCACGCTCTGCAAATCCTAGCTTTCTTTTGATGAGGTGTTTGGGAATAGTTATCACTTTATGAAGCCTAATAACAGAATCAACCAATAAACCTGTTGAAACAATTAATTGCTCAATTTTTTGATGATTACATCAGTTCCTAGTGGTTCATTAGGGATTTTGCTTGAAATGAAGCCTATGATGATATGCTCATAATTTCAAATGTGGATGTTAAGCAAATTGCTGGACGAACTTTGCTATTAGAGAAATCATCGAATGGAAATGGAACGAGAACTATGGAATATTTAATCATTAAATGGCTTTCCATCTTGGATTGAATAAATATCCTCTTCAGGTTCTTTTAAGAAATCGAAAGCTTCGTTTTTTAAAGCGTAAGTCGCCCAATTTTGTTCTTCTTCGCTTTCATCCATTAAAATCAAAACCCTAACGGCACTGTTTTTTACGTTGAGGTCTAAATCAATTTTTAACCTTCCAGATTGATTTGTTTTTGATTTTAACTCTATGGCTTTCATTTGCTAATGATTTAAACAAATATAATTAAATCTAATGACGTAAAAGTATTGAAATTCTGATTCTAAAATTTTGGTGACCCTCATCCCGACCTTCTCCCACAGGGAGAAGGAGACTTAATATATCAAAAGAAGGTTTTTCTCCCTCTCCTTGAGGAGAGGGTTGGGGTGAGGTGAAATTATTTTCCTACACAATCCTAGGTTAAATAAACGCGATAGCAGTGGAAAACCCGAAGTATGTGCGCTAAAGTGTTGGGCGGATTTGGAACGAATAGCGGGACAGCAGCATCCATGAGCAATAAAGTACCTTTTCTAAATCTTTACCACAGCTTTATTTACCTTTGCAGGCTATGGTAGATATCATTCTGAATAAGGGTAAAGAAAAAGCTGTTTTGCAAAAGCATCCTTGGGTTTTTTCTGGTGCATTGGCTCAAATTAAGGGCAAGCCTGCAAATGGCGATTTGGTAAAAGTTTTTGATACCAAACATACCTTTCTAGCTTATGGCTATTACAATGCCGAGTCGAGGGTTGCGGTTCGCTTGTTGAGTTGGGATGAAAATGAAATCCCTGATGAAAGTTGGTGGAGAATGCGTTTGCAAAATGCGGTGAATGCTCGTCAATCTTTGTTAACCAAAGAAACCAATACCTGTCGTTTGATTTTTAGCGAGTCAGACTATTTGCCAGGATTAATTGCCGACAAATACGGAGACTATCTTTCTCTACAGATTTTGACATCAGGAATCGAAAATATAAAACCTATTATTTTAGATGAACTACAAAAGCTAACGGGTGCCAAAGGCATTTTTGATAAAGGCGATGATAAAGCTAGAGCGCATGATGGCTTGCAAGAAACTGAAGGATTACTCTGGGGTTCGCTTCCTCCCGATTTTGTGGAGGTAAAAGAGAATGGCATTAAATACCATATCAACATCAAGGAAGGACAAAAATCTGGGTTTTACTGCGATCAGAGAGAAAATAGAAAGGTTTTAGCGACTTATGCAAAAGATAAAAAGGTATTAGACTGTTTCTCTTACAGTGGAGGCTTTAGCTTGAATGCTTTAAAAAGTGGCGCTTCAAAAGTGATTGCTGTGGATAGCTCGGCTTTAGCCATAGAAACCTTGAAGAAAAATATTTTGTTAAATAAATTCGATGTAACTAAATCAGTTGTGGTACAGAATGATGTGAATAAGCAACTCCGCATCTTTAAAGAGCAAGAAGAAAAGTTTGATATTGTAATTTTAGATCCACCAAAATATGCGCCATCTCGTTCGGCTTTGGTAAAAGCCTCAAGAGCTTATAAAGATTTGAATCGTTTAGGAATGTCAGTTTTAGAAAGGGGCGGTTTATTAGCGACTTTCAGCTGCTCGGGAGCAGTAGATATGGATACTTTTAAGCAAATCATTGCTTGGGCGGCTTTAGATGCTGGAAAAGAAGTTCAAATTATTCATCAATTTTCTCAACCCGAGGATCATCCCATTCGAATTTCTTTTCCAGAAGGAGAATACCTAAAAGGCTTGTTGTGCCGAGTTTATTAAAATCCTTTTAAAATTAATATAAATTTACCTTATGGATATGGCTTTAATTATTGTTGCGGTTGTTATTTTGGTGATTGCTGTGGTGCTATTTCTAAAAAGACCAGTTTCAGCTTCAGGAATTGACATCTCTGAATTCAACCAGCTTAAAGCAGCGCAAGAAAACTTAAGAATTCAATTAGCAGTGAGCGAGCAAAAGGTGAAAAGTGCTTTGGATGAAAAGTTTGACATCGAGGTTAAACTGAATCAAAGGTTAGAAAAGCTAGAGTTGGAAAGGAATAATTTAATTGAGCAATTGACCAACGAGAAAAAACGGATGTCGCAGGCAGAGGAATCTTTTAAAGCGCAAAGGGAAAGGTTACAAGATCAAAAAGTGTTTTTGGAAGAATCACAAATTCGTTTGAAAACAGAGTTTGAAAATGTAGCTAATCAAATCTTGAAAGCTAAAACTGCCGAATTTACCGAGACCAACAAAACCAATTTAGATATTCTTTTAAATCCATTAAAAGAAAACATCAAAGCCTTTGAACAAAAAGTAGATAATACTTATAAGGCCGAAGCAGCCGAGCGTTTCACGTTAAAAGGAACCATTGATGAGTTGATTAAACAAACCAAACTGATACAAGATGATGCCACTAATTTAACCAAGGCCTTAAAAGGTGATAATAAAAAACAGGGAAATTGGGGCGAGATGGTATTGGATAAATTGCTGGAAGGTTCGGGCCTAATTGAAGGAACAAATTATAGTAAGCAAAGCAATTTCACTGCTGACGATGGTAGTCGTTTATTGCCCGATGTCGTGATTTATTTGCCAGAAGATAAACATATCGTAATTGACTCTAAAGTTTCTTTAGTTGCTTATGAAAAATTGGTGAATGCGGAAAATGATGTTGAAAGAGAAGGTTTTATTAAGCAGCACATCAACTCCATAAAAAATCATATTGTAGGTTTAAGTGCTAAAAATTACCACGATTTATATCAAATCAACTCACCTGAGTTTGTATTACTTTTCGTTCCGATAGAATCGTCTTTTGCTATTGCAGTACAGCATGATTTAGACTTATTTGATTTTGCCTGGAATAAAAGGGTGGTAATAGTCACACCATCTACTTTGTTGGCGACTTTAAAAACAGTAGCTTCTATTTGGAAGCAAGAACAGCAGACAAAAAATGCGATTGATATTGCCACGAAAGCTGGTCAATTGTATGATAAGTTTGTCGGTTTTATTGCCGATTTGCAGAAAGTTGGAGATACTTTAGATAAATCACAGAAAGCTTATGGCGATGCCATGGGCAAACTCACCACTGGAAGTGGGAACTTGGTGAACAGGGTAGAGACTTTGAGAAAACTTGGTGCCAAGGCGACAAAAGAAATTGATGGTAAATTGTTGGAGGAGTAATTTTACTTTTCTTGGTCAATTTTGTATGCTGCTCTAAAGAACAAAAACCTAAATTTGGTAATCATGAATAATAGCACTTATCAGGAAGCTAAATCTGCCTCGACACATTTAGAAACGCATTTTAAAAATCTGATTACATCGGCTTTAGAAAAAGGTGAACAAAAGGTTGCTCCTGCGCCCGACAGCACTACTATTGAGGCGATTATTAATGTAGCTTTTTGGGCAAGTTTGCGGAAAGAAGAAGGACAATCCCCAAAAATATCTATCGCATTTCTATCTCCAGAGGAAGCCGAGCAACCGCTTTCTTTTGGTGTTCGATTACCATTTAATACGGATACCATTGTAAAATTAGCTCCAGGAATCGAGCGTCCAGGAGTACATTTGGCTATTTGGGTCGAAAATAGTTCACTTTATATATGGGGAACCACTTTAAAAGTCCCTAATTATTGTTTCGTTTTAGATGTTTCAGAACCTGGCTTATTAGTCGTAAAACATCGTCGTTTGCATGGCTTTGGCAAGTATACCAACGTAGCAGTTTTAAAAGGCGATGAAGTTAAGATTATTGATAAGGATTGTGGTACGGCCGAAGATTCTCCGGCAATTGTTACCGCTTTATTAGATTTAGATTCACCTTGCTCCTGGAATGATGGTGTAAATGTCCTCATCCAATTGGCCGTTTCTATGCGATCTCATCAGCATGGAGGAATTTTGCTGGTTACGCCGCCAAATTCTGACGAGTGGCGTAAGTCTATTATTCATCCTTTGCAGTACCCAGTTTTCCCTTCATTTGGATCTTTAGCCACTTTGATGAATCAAAGTCAGGAGGAGATAGGACAACTAATTTGGCAAAGTAATTTAAGGAGTGAGGTAGAGAATTTAGCGGGCTTAACCGCTGTAGATGGGGCCACGGTGATGAGTCGTAATCACCATCTTTTTACTTTTGGCGCTAAAATTTCCCGTAAAAAAGGGAATGAATCTGTAGAGAAATTACTTTACATCGAGCCAATTATTGGCGGAGAAGCCAAAGAAAAGTTTGCAGGCGAAGTAGGCGGGACGCGACATTTATCTGCCGCTCAATTTATACACGACCAGCCAGATGCTTTAGCGATGGTAGCTTCCCAAGACGGGCATTTTACAGTTTTCTCTTGGTCGCCAAAACAACAGAAAGTTCAGGCACATCGGATTGATTCTTTGTTGATTTAATTTTAGCAAAAAGGCTGACAGGGTTTCAAACCCTGTCAGCCTAAACATTCCGAAATATTTTATCTTTGCATTCATTCATGAGGACAGATCACCAGATATTTACCCTTTCTAACGGCATCAGGATTTTATTTAAACCTGCAAAATCAACCATTTCGCATTGCTGTTTGGTGATTAATGCAGGCTCGAGAGATGAGCATCCAGGTGAACCGGGATTAGCCCATTTCATTGAGCACTTACTATTTAAAGGCACTCAGAGAAGAACTACCAATCAGATTTTAAATCGTTTAGAAGTGGTTGGTGGAGACTTGAATGCCTATACCACTAAAGAATATACTTGTTTACAGGCGTCGTTTCTGAAAAGTCATTTAGAGCGGGCGATGGATTTATTACAAGATATTGCTTTCTTTTCCACTTTCCCGAAAGAGGAAATGGAAAAAGAAAAGAAAGTGATTTTAGATGAAATTGCCAGTTACGAGGACCAACCCGAAGAGGCTATTAACGATGATTTTGAATCGATGCTTTTTGCCGGACATACTTTGGGTGAGAATATTTTAGGAACTGTAGATTCTGTAAAAAAATTCGACCAAAAAGATATTGCGTCTTTTATTGCTAAAAATTACAATACTCACGAGATTATTTTTGCAGTTTCTGGTTCTTACAATCCTGTTAAGGTTTTAAAATTAGCGGAACAATATTTTGGTGTGATTCCTGAAAACAAGAGTCCTAAAAATAGAATTGCGCCTTTAACGATTCCTGTCCAAAAAGCTATTGTTAAAAAGCCGATTAATCAGGCGCATTGTATGTTGGGAAGTCGAGCATATTCTTTTAATCAGGAACAAAAAACAGGTTTATTGTTGCTAAATAATTTGTTAGGAGGGACGGGAATGAGCTCTAGATTAAATCTGGAAATAAGAGAGAAACACGGGATTGCCTATACCATAGAGTCTAACTATTCACCTTTAAGTGATACTGGTTTATTCGCAATTTATTTTGGTACAGATACTGAAAAAGTAGCTAAAACTTTAAAGCTAATAGAAAAGGAGTTGACGAAACTGCGAGAAAAAAAGCTAGGTTTAATTCAGTTGGCGCAGGCCAAACAAAAGTTTATCGGGCAAATCGCTTTAGGCGAAGAAAACCGAATGGGCGTTTTAATTTCGATGGCGAAAAGTTTGTTGGATTACGATAAAATCGATTCTCTGAAAGAAGTCTTTTTCAAAATCAACAAAGTGACAGCGGATGATATGCTTCAAATTTCAAATGAAATTTTCGATCAAAATCAGTTAAGCATGTTGTTATTTGAGCCGGAATAATTTTAAAGAATTGAAATTAGGAAAAGTGTAATGATGGCTGGTAAGGCCTGAATAAAGAATATCTTTTTATCCGCCGTTAATGCACCATAAGTACCAGCAATAGCTATGCATCCTAAAAAGAAAAGGCTGACGTTTTTTTGCCAAATTAAATCTTTAATAAAGAAAGTCCAGATTAAACCTGCAGATAAAGAGCCATTGTATAAACCTTGATTTGCTGCTAATGACTTGGTGGGTATAAATAAATCTTTTGGAAAACTTTTAAATACTTTTGGTCCACGGGTAGTCCATGCAAACATTTCCATCCATAGGATATAAAGATGTTCTAAAGTGATAAACCCGATTAGAATTTTAATAATTACAACCATATCGTTTGGTGGTTTTACGAAGTTCTCTACGAAGTCTAAAATTTTTTAAATCAAATTATTTGCCAACATTAATATTCAAGTTTGCCAATTCCACATGTAATTTGACCTTTGCTTTCAAAGCCGAGAAAACTCTCATGAGCGTGTCCATCGTCACATTACTTGCATTGTTTTCAAGTCTGGAAATTTGAGCTTTCTGAACTCCGATTAATTTTCCGAGTTCTTCCTGGGTCAAATTCCGTTCTTGTCTTGTTTGTTTGATGGCTTTCCCAATTAAATCCATTTGAACTTCATACTCAAAGAAATCGCGTTCAGGTGTTCCGATTTCTCCTATAATTCTGTCCTGGACTTCATTTAATGTGTAGGTCTTCATTTCTTTTTATTTTTTAATTCTTTCTCCGATAAATATTTCTCCTTAATCTGCATTGCTTTTTGAATCTCGTGGTCTGAAACTTTACTTCTCTTTTTCACAAAGCCATGTGTTGAGACAACAAATGTTTGATTTTTAGATGTTTTATCCCAAAAAGCCAAAAGCCGATATTGAAGACCTTGGTACAATGTTCGAAATTCCCAGATTTCATTATTTAAATTTTGAAGAGTTGAGCGTCTAGTTCGACTTGAGATTTTCTAATGTTATAAAGAATCTTCTCAGAATGCTTTTTATCTAAGCCTTTTAGAAATTCAAATACTTCCTCTAAAATAATAACTTCAAAAAGTTTAGTCATTAAGTCAAATATTTATCTTAACAAAGATAGTAAAGTTTCGTTAAAAAGAAACTTCTTGTTTTAAGAGACGACTTTTGTCAGCTAACTCATGATGATATCTTATGGATTTAATTTATAAATCACCCCATCTTTCATTACCAAATTCACCTTTCTTATAGTAGAAATATTGTCTAAGGGATTTCCAGAAACCGCAATAATATCGGCTTTTAAGCCAGCTTTCAATTGCCCAATTTCATTTTGATGAAAAACTTTAGCGTTTATAGAAGTTGCAGATTGCAGAACAGCCAAAGGTTTCATCCCGTATTCTACCATCATTTCCATTTCACGAGCATTATCTCCATGTGGGAAAACGCCTACATCTCCACCAAAGCAAATGGTTACCCCAGCCGCTAAAGCAGCACTAAAGCTCTTGTGTTTCTGAGTAATTCTTGCTGGCTCAGGTAATGTTCCTCTTTTCCAACCATCATATTGCGAAATGGCATCGCCAGCAGCAATAGTTGGACAAAGTGCAATGCCTTTTTCTTTCATCAAATTAAAAACTTCAGCATCTCCATTGTCTCCGTGTTCAATGGTTTCTACGCCACCTTCAATGGCTCGCCTCATTCCCTCTTTAGTTCCAGCATGAGCAGCCACAGGTCGGCCCGTACTTTTTGCAGTTTCAACCACCGATTTTATTTCGGCCACACTAAAAGTGGGCATGCTGGTTTTATTTAATCCCCAACGGTAATCAGCATAAATTTTTACCACATCTATTCCGTGTCCAATTTGGTTTCTTACGGTACTGATTAAATGCTCTCCATCACTCTCCTCAGCACCTTTGGGTAAATCTAATTCTGTCACATCAGTTTTTGGTCCGTAGCTTCCTGTGGCAACAATGGCTCTCCCCGCCACCATCATTCTTGGGCCAATAGTCAATCCACTGTTGATGCTTTCTCTCAAACCTACATCATCAAAACCAGCACCCTCAGTTCCTAAATCTCTCACGGTGGTAAAACCTGCCATCAAGGTTGTTTTGGCATGATTGACCGCTCGTACCAAGCGTTCAGCTCTGCTTTCTTTTAAAACCTGATCATTCCATTCGGTTTCGTTGTAAGGATGAAGAAATAAATGCGAATGACCTTCTATTAAGCCTGGTAAAAGCGTTTGACCGGGAAGATTAATGGTGGTATCAATTTTAAATTTAATTTGGAGCAAATCTTTTTGATCGCCCACCATAAAAATGCGAGTATCTTTAACTACCACGAACCAATTTTGGTGCATTTCTACACCATCAAAAACCCTGTCGGCTTTTAGAAGGATAGTTTTTGGAGATAGCTGTGCAAAAGAAAATTGACAAGCAAAACTGAAAAGCAGAAATAATTTAAACTTCATAAATTAAATTTAGAATGCTTAAGCTACACAAAATTTAAGAAGCTATTATTTTTTCAAATGTAAAATTGATGATAACTATTCATCATCACTACCAGGTACGCCACGCCTCACTACTGGCATCCCAACAATTTTATACACCTCATCAATTTGGGTGATGCTACCATTTACCAGATTGCTTAAGATAATGATAGTGACATCATTTTTTAAATCTCTAATGTACATATGTCTGAAACCATGCCACCAGCCTGGGTGATAGGCTACTTCTTGATTTTTTGCAGAATCGATGTATAGATGCCAACCATACCCATAGTTGAAATAGTTATTTTTAAATTTACTGCGAGGAATATAGGCCGAATCTAAAGTGCTTCTTTTCAAAATTCGGTTATCCCTTAAAGCTTGGTCAAATAAATACAAATCTTCCATAGTAGAGTAAACTCCTTTATCCCCAACAGGACCATCTAAAAAATCTTGTCTTACTGATCTTCTCCAAACTCGGTCATGACCAACCACATCCACAGGTATCTTATCGTATTTGGTAGAGCTATAAATAGCGGTGTGTTTTAATCCGAAGGGTTTAAAAATAGTCTCCGCCATATAATCAGCAAAAGGTTTACCCGTTACTTTTTCAACTACCGAGGCCAAAAGCATATAGTTGGTATTGTTGTAATGATAAATCCTATCCGGAGTGAAATAAGGAGCGGGTTTTTTCTCAGCAAAAAGTCTTAAAACATCGTTGTTGCTCATACCTTTATATTTTTCTTTCCAGATATCATCCGTAAAGTAAACGTAATTCGTTAAGCCAGAGCGATGAGTCAATAGCATTTTAATGGTGATGCCTTTATATGGAAAGTCAGGGTAAAAATGATCCATTGTTTGATCAAGAGTCAACTTCCCTTCTTCCATCAACTTTAAAATCGCGGTAGCGGTAAAGGTTTTAGAAATAGAAGCCAGCTGAAATTGCGAGCCTAATTTTAAAGAATCTCTGTGCAAATAATCGGCCCAGCCGAAAACTCCTTCGTAGATAATTTTCCCCTTTTTAGCGATCAATACATTCCCGTTAAAATTCCTTTTTCGGTGTATATCGTTAAAATATTCTTCTAATTTTTGATTTGCTTTAGCGGGATCATAAAGTAAAAGTAAGCTATCTTTTTTAGGATCTATCTTAATTTCAACTGGTTTTTTTTTGGAATCACTTGAAGAACAAGCTGCTATAAATAAATAAGGAATTAGAATATAGAAAGGTAATTTGTATCTGAGCATGAATTTTTTTTAAATCTTAACGAGCGCTGAAATTAGAAATTATCATGGTATAAAAACAAAAGGAGTTTTAAACATTAATGTCTTCCATCGGTTAACGATATCAATCAAAAAATCTTAATTTTGCCACAAATCACAAGGAAATGGAATACAGATTAGAACATGATACCATGGGCGAGGTAAAAGTTCCGGCAGATAAATTCTGGGGAGCACAAACCGAGCGTTCAAGAAACAATTTTAAGATTGGTCCAGAGGCTTCTATGCCTAAAGAAATCATTCATGCGTTTGCTTATTTAAAAAAGGCAGCCGCTATGGCAAATACCGATTTAGGTGTTTTATCGGCAGATAAAAGAGACCTAATTGCTAAAGCTTGTGACGAAATTTTAACAGGCAACTTAGATGATCAATTTCCTTTGGTGATCTGGCAAACGGGTTCGGGTACACAGTCTAATATGAATGCCAATGAAGTGATTGCTAATAAAGCGCATGTGATGAACAGCGGTGCTTTAACTGATGAAAAAAAGGTATTGCATCCTAACGACGATGTGAATAAATCTCAATCATCCAATGATACTTTCCCAACCGCAATGCACATTGCAACCTATAAGCAAGTAGTAGAAATCACTTTACCAGGATTGACTTTGCTAAGAGATACGCTGACTAAAAAATCAGCAGAATTTGCTACAATCACCAAAACTGGCCGTACCCATTTTATGGATGCAACACCACTGACTTTGGGTCAAGAATTTTCTGGTTATGCGCAACAGTTAACCAACTCTATTAGAACCATCAACAATGCTTTGGAAGCGGTTAAAGAATTAGCTTTAGGCGGAACAGCAGTTGGAACCGGTTTAAATACACCTAAAGGTTACGATGTTTTGGTAGCCAAATATATTGCTGATTTAACGGGATTGCCTTTCATCACTGCTCCAAATAAATTCGAGGCTTTGGCTGCTCATGACGCGATGGTTGAAATGTCTGGTGCGTTAAAAAGAGCAGCAGTTTCATTGATGAAAATCGCGAATGATATCAGAATGTTAAGCTCAGGCCCACGTTGTGGAATTGGTGAAATCATCATTCCTGATAATGAGCCGGGTTCTTCTATTATGCCGGGTAAAGTCAACCCAACTCAGCCAGAAGCTTTAACTATGGTTTGTGCTCAGGTAATGGGTAACGATGTGGCGGTTTCTATCGGCGGTTCAAACGGACATTTCGAATTGAACGTTTTTAAGCCAGTCATCGCTTCAAACGTATTGCAATCTGCTCGTTTAATTGGCGATGCTTGTGTTTCTTTTAATGATAATTGTGCAGTTGGAATACTACCAAACTTACCAGAGATTCAAAAACATTTAGAGAATTCTTTGATGCTGGTAACGGCTTTAAATCCGCATATTGGTTACGAAAATGCCGCTAAAATTGCTAAAAAAGCACATAAAGAAAATAAGACTTTACGAGAAGCAGCAGTAGAATCTGGACTATTAACATCAGAACAATTTACCGAGTGGGTAAAACCTGAAGACATGGTAGGATCTTTAAAATAACATAAATCAAGACTTAAGGGATAGAAAAATCTCGTAAGTTTTTTTAATTACTTTTGGAGCGTTTTCTCGATAGCTCGGGAAAACGCTATCCACTCATACTGCACATGGCCTTAGCCACAAGGTATCCGTTTCCATCTTTAATGCAAAAAATGAAATCTAAAACAGCCACATATTACTTTTTATTTATTACTACACTTTTATTGTACTCTTGTAGTTTTAATAAAGCCAAATATTCAACAGGAGTAGACTTTTTGCAAGGAAAATGGAATGAAGACTCAGTGATGAATAAAGAATCTTTAGTTTCTTATCAGCAATACCAATTTAGTTTTAGCTGTGATTCCTTTTATTTAAAAGTTGAAACATTCTCAAAAGTAAATTTAGAAGGAGGTTCCTGTTTTAATAAAAAGCATTGGAATGAATTTGCTAAAGGGAATTATCGGATATCAAAAGATACTTTAAAGTTTGAAGGAAATTTTGTTTCAGAAGAATATAAATATAAACCCGAGGGTAGTTGTTATAGGTCAGGTAAATATCTGGAAGATTTCATTTTAAACAGCGATAACGAAAATATAGTTATCCTAAAAAGTTTACAAACAGGTTTATATCATCAATTGATATTGAAACAAAGAGGTTCTTGTAGTTTAAAAGATGATAAAAATTAAAGAATGAAAATTTTAATGGTTTGTTTAGGGAATATCTGTCGTTCACCAATCGCTGAAGGGGTAATGCAAAAATTAGTTAAGGATAACGGCTTAAACTGGGAAGTTGATTCGGCAGGAACTGCAAGTTACCACATTGGCAGTCACCCAGACAAACGTTCAATTGCAGTTGCAAAACAACATGGAATAGACATCGCACAGCAAAAGGCAAGGGAATTCGGAAAGTCGGATTTAGAGACTTTTGACCATATCTACGTCATGGATCGTCAGAATTATGAAAACGTAACCAGCCTTGCCAGCAATGCTGAACAAATGAGTAAAGTGGAGCTTTTAATTCCTGAGCGTATTGTTCCAGATCCTTATTATGACGATGCCCTTTTTCTACCTGTTTTCGAGATGATTACCACACAATGTGAAAAACTTTTGACCGAGCTTAAAAATGAAAATTGATAGTTTTAATTATATAAAGCTATTCATCATGAAAAAATTAATCCTTATTGTTTTTGCTTTTTTAAGTGTTCAGGTTTACGCCCAAAAGGTAGAAAAAGACCTTAAATACTATTACTACTATGTAAATCAGGATCATGACTTCATGGCTTACTTGAAAGCTAAAAAGACTTTTGAACAAAAAAAGTATGATTTTAAGCTGCCCGCATCTAAAGAAGCTTTACAAGAAATTGAGACTAATCAAGATAAAATTCTGAGAAATGAAAGAACTTATGCCGAGTTTTTAACAAAGTATGGGATGAAAAATTCAGGTGAATACGCCGAGCTTTATTTCAATCAGATGCATACTTTGAAAACCTTTCTAAAGAAAAATCCAGAGTTTTATAATCTGAGTGCTAAAGAACGTCAGAATATTATTGATAAATGGTACTATTCTGATATAGCATCAAATTAAAAAATGGGGATTTTAAAATCCCCATTTTTTTTGACTAAAAACTGTGGTCATCTGCACTTGGGCCATAACTGCCCGGTATTGGAATGTTTAACAATCTTAAATAAACTCCTAATTGCGCTCTGTGATGAATCAACTGCCCGAATGACATTCTGATGCTTTCGTATTTAGTAGCTTCGGTATAAATTGTTTCACCACTTCTCATGGTCCAAATTAAATCCAGAATATCATCCTTAGCTTCTGATAAAGCTTTTGTTGATTTCTCGACAGAGCGGTCAAAAAAACTGACCAGTTCAATGGTGTTGTTTACATCATCAATCTGATGGGTAGAATTCATAAAATCCAATTCATCAGAGATTAAGATTAATTCTATCCAAGATGGAATATCAGCAATGTGAGTAGCCAATGCTTTAAGATCCATGCTTTTTTCATGAGGTTTCCAGCCGTATTGAGCGTTTGGTACAATTGATAGCATTTTTCTGGTAGTTGAAGCTTCACGCTCTAATTCTTCTAATAATAATTTTGTAATCGATTCCATGTTCTTAGGATTTGTTTATCCAAAGAAAAGATGCGCTACTGACAACCCTATGTCAGTGATTGAAAAGAAAATTTTAATAATTTAATAAGTAACGGGGAGTTGCTTCAGATAATCAGTAAGTGGGATATGAGATTCTTTAGCGAAAGGAATTTCTAGGTCTTTTATTTTAACTATCCTGGAAACTTTGAAATCTCTGTAATCTTTTCTTAATTGACACCAGCCAATCAAATGCCAGCCAAAAGCGTAAAAAATCAATCCAATAGCCTCTATTTTTCTTTTGCTGAGCAATTCCTTAGCGTCTTTATATTCAAACTCCAAGATGCTTTTATTGCTTATGGCGGTTTGTATGATACTTAAAAATTCATAATCATTGGTTAATCTATCTGGCAATTGAAAATACATATTGCCAGCTAAAAGCTCAATTTTATCTTTTTGAGTTTGCTTTAAAACAGATTTAATCTTAACCAAAGCGCTTTGATAATTTTTCTGAATAGATTTGTCGCTAAAGGCATTTATTATATGCTCCATCAATAAAAGGGCGTTAGCCTCTTCTAAATTAAATGCCACAGGAGGTAGAAAATAGCCATTTACCAAATGATAACCCTTTTGAGGTTCATAGCAAATGGGAAGCCCTTGTTCATTTAACGACTTTAAATCTCTATAAACCGTTCTTAAACTAATGCCGAATTTTTCGGCAATTTTTTCAGCAGATGTGAATTTGTTGGATTGCAAAAGTGTGGAAATACCAAAGAGTCTGTCAATCCTATTCATGAAGTGAAATTATTCATTTTTTCGAATGGAAAAAAGTTTGTCTCTATAATATAGTATTGCTTAATTTGCGCCATGGCAAATGTGAAAGCAGCTATCCCAAAAGGAACCCGCGATTTTGGTCCGGTGGTGATGAACCGTCGTAACTATATTTTTGATACCATTAAAAAGGTGTTCAGAAAATATGGTTATCAGGAAATTCAAACTCCAACGATGGAGAATTTGGATACTTTGACCGGGAAATATGGAGATGAGGGAGACCAGTTGATTTTTAAGATTCTAAACTCTGGAGATTATCTGGCAAAAGCTGAAAGCTTAAAGCAAAATGCCGAAAGCCTAACTTCAAAAAATCTATTGCCAGTCATTTCTGAAAAAGCTTTACGTTACGATTTAACTGTCCCATTTGCTAGGTATGTAGTGATGCATCAACATGAAATTACCTCACCTTTTAAACGTTTCCAAGTTCAACCTGTTTGGCGAGCAGATCGTCCGCAGAAAGGAAGATATCGTGAGTTCTATCAGTGTGATGCGGATGTGGTAGGTTCTGATTCTTTATTGAATGAAGCGGAGTTTGTGTGCATTTATGATGAGGCCTTAAGTTTGTTAGGTCTAAAAGATTTCACCATCAAAATCAATAATAGAAAAATCCTATCAGGTATTGCAGAGTTAATAGGCAAACCCAATCAGATTGTTGACTTAACCGTTGCGATTGATAAACTGGACAAAATAGGTCTTGATGGTGTTGAAAAAGAACTTTTAGAAAAGGGATTTATTACTGCTGATATAGAAATTCTAAAACCAGTCATTTTACTTTCTGGCTCTAATGAAGAAAAACTCCTTGCTCTAAAATCAATATTGTCTAATTCGATGATTGGTTTAAAAGGGATTGAAGAAATCGATAAAGTATTTTCTTACCTTAAAAATTTCGACCTAAACCATGCGAAAGTAGAATTAGATTTAACCTTAGCCAGAGGTTTAAACTATTACACAGGATGTATCTTCGAGGTAAAAACCAATGAAGCCGCCATGGGATCCATTGGTGGTGGTGGCCGTTACGATGATTTAACAGGAATGTTTGGTAAAGACGGATTGACAGGCGTAGGAGTGTCTTTTGGAGCAGACCGAATTTATGATGTACTAGAAGAATTGAATCTCTTCCCAACCGATGTAAATGAAAGTACCAAGGTATTAATTTGTGTTTTTGGTGAAATGGAAGAAGCTTTTGCCATTCCAATCCTGAATCAATTAAGAAAAGCCAATATCAATGCGGAACTTTTTCCTTTTGGAACTAAAATGAAAAAGCAAATGCAATACGCCAATGACAAGAATATTCCTTATGTGGTGGTCATTGGTGGAGATGAAATGGAAAGTGGTTTGTTGAGTTTGAAAAATATGGAAAGTGGGGAACAGGTGAAAGTGAATGTGGAAGAATTAATCGGAAAATTATAAATCAGCTCAAATCTGAAAAGAATTTGTATTTAAGATTTTTCTTTCTTTAACTCATATTTTACTTTTATTTATTGTTGGCTAATTGATTAGCTAATTCAAGCTAATGTTTGAAAATTGATCTTAGTTTCCACCATTGTATAAACTGCACAAAGAGAGGATAATAGCTTAGTTAAAGATATTCCTAAAATATCTAGTTAATATTATTCAGTTATTGTTTCTTATAAAACTCAATCTGATT
>JAHJVW010000149.1 GCA_018828585.1 Bacteroidota bacterium | reverse complement strand
GACATTTAAAACTAAAGCTGCAACACTAAAAATCGCGATGTTAAATACTAAAATGATATCCCCAACACTCAAACTAATCTTCTTGGATATATAGAGTGCTAAAACTTCTGTTCCGTCGATAACAGCCCCGCCTCTGATGGCCATACCTATTCCAGCGCCCAGAAAAAATCCTCCAAAAACTGCAATCAATAATTTATCAGAAGTAATAATGGGATAAAAATCGAATGTTAGCATGAAAGCCAGACCAGCAATTGCTGCAATGGTTTTGAATGCAAACATTTTTGAAATCTGCCGAGAACCCAATAAAACAAAAGGAATATTTACGAGTACCAAAATAACTCCCAAGGAATAACCGGTTTTAATATTAAGAAGAAGTGAGATTCCCATTGCTCCTCCATCCAAAAAATGATTTGGTAATAAGAAGCTCTTTAAACCAAAACTCGCGGAAGTAATTCCCAAAATAATATAAAAAAGCTCTTTAAAAATAACCTGATAATCAGCTTTTTTAATTGCATACCGTATTTTTTTCTTAATTCCCATATTTGTGATTAATATAAGGTTTTTTTGAATTGAAATTAATTTGAGCTAAAGAATTGTAAATTGTTAAATCTAAAAAAATATTAACATGAGTTTAAAAAGTATAAATCCATATAATGGAAAAACTATTAAGTCCTATAAAGAATATTCTACAAAAAAAATCAACCTAAAGATTGAACAGACCCATAATGCTTGGATATTATGGAAAGAAACTTCTTTTAAAGAAAGAGGTGTTTTAATGAAAAAGCTAGCCAGAGTGTTAAGATCGAAGAAAGAAGATTTAGCAAAGTTGATGACCCTAGAAATGGGGAAACCTTATAAAGCTAGAATTTCTGAAGTTGAAAAATGTGCTTGGGTTTGTGAATATTATGCAGAAAATGCAAAAGGTTTTTTAAAAGATCAGGAAATTAAAACTGATGCTGCTAAAAGTTTTGTGGCTTTTCAGCCGATTGGTGTGGTTTTGGCGATTATGCCCTGGAATTTCCCCTTCTGGCAGGTTTTTAGATTTTTAGCTCCTGGATTAATGGCTGGGAATTGTGGCCTTTTAAAGCATGCTTCTAATGTGAGTGGTTGCGCTTTAGCCATTGAGAAAATGGTGATAGCGGCCGGCTTTCCTAAACATGTCTTCCAAACTTTATTAGTCAGCGGAAAAAAAGTAAATCCCATTATTGGAAATCCTTTAATCAAAGCGGTGACCATAACTGGAAGTACGGCCGCTGGTAAAGCAGTCGCCGAAAAAGCCGGTTCTGTTTTAAAGAAATGCGTCTTAGAATTGGGTGGAAGCGACCCCTATGTGATTTTAGCTGATGCCGATTTAGAAACAGCAGTTGAGGCTTGTGTAAATTCCAGAATGATTAACAATGGACAAAGTTGTATCGCAGCAAAGCGCTTTATAGTCATTAAATCAATTCAAAAGGATTTTATCAAACTTTTTAAAGAAAAAATGTCAGCTAAAGTGATGGGTAATCCTATGGACGAAAAGACTGAATTAGGTCCTCAAGCGAGAATAGATTTAAGAAACGAACTGCATGAGCAAGTTAAGAATTCAATAAAAAAGGGTGCTAAATGTATTTTGGGAGGAGCAATCCCTAAATGTAAAGGTGCTTTTTATCCAGCTACAATTTTAACGAATGTAAAAAAGGGAATGCCTGCTTATGATGACGAATTATTTGGACCTGTTGCCTCCATTATTTTAGCTAAAAATGAAGAAGAAGCCATCAAAATTGCCAATGATTCAGTATTTGGATTAGGTTCAGCAATATTTACAAAAGATATTAAAAAAGGAGAAAAAATTGCTAAAGAACAATTACAAGCTGGCAGTGCATTTGTCAATGAGTTTGTAAAATCTGACCCTCGACTACCATTTGGTGGCATCAATCAATCGGGCTTTGGAAGAGAATTGGGGACCTTCGGTATTTATGAGTTTGTAAACATCAAAACCGTCTACGTGAAGTAAAATTTAATAATTCTTCAAATTAGTTTGTTTATTCTTTTTATTTAATCGTATATTTACGATATATAATTAAAAGAAACATGGCTATTAATAAAAAAGAAGCATTTGAATCGATAGATCAAGAGCTTGCTGAGTTCGCAAAAGCAATTTCACATCCCGCCAGAGTAGCTATTTTAAAGGTTTTAGCAGAAAAACAGTCTTGTATTTGCGGAGAAATTGTAGAGGTTTTACCACTTGCACAATCCACTGTTTCTCAGCATTTAAAAGAATTAAAAAATGCAGGACTAATTCAAGGCACTATTTCAGGTCCGAAATCTTGTTACTGCATTAATGGAGAAAAATTCATCAAATTTCAAGCTGCTTTTAATGCCCTATTTCTTCAATTAGAAAATCAGAATCAAACTTGTTGCTAACATATAAATCATGGAAAATTCAGAAAATATCAAAGAAATGGTAAGGCAAAAATATAGTGAGATTGCTTTACAAGACAAAGAAAGCAATAGTACATCCTGCTGCGGAGCAACTAATTCTTGCTCAACCGAGGTTTATAATATCATGAGCGAAGATTATAATGAACTAAAAGGTTATCATGTAGATGCTAATTTAGGGTTAGGTTGTGGATTACCCACTCAATTTGCAAAAATTAAAAAAGGTGACATCGTTTTAGATTTAGGTTCAGGAGCAGGAAACGATTGCTTTGTAGCTCTTCACGAAACTGGTGCAGAAGGAAAAGTAATTGGAGTTGACTTTACGCCCGCTATGATTGAGAAAGCTAGAAAAAATGCCGAGAAGTTAGGTTTTAATAATGTAGAATTTAGACAAGGTGATATCGAAAGCTTACCGCTAACTTCAAATTCGGTAGATGTGGTTGTAAGTAATTGCGTTTTAAATTTGGTTCCAGATAAGCACCAAGCCATTTCAGAGATAGCCAGAGTATTAAAACCAGGAGGACATTTTAGTATTTCAGATGTTGTGCTAGTAGGCCAACTACCTAATAATTTAAGAAACGCTGCCGAAATGTATGCGGGCTGTGTTTCTGGCGCATTACAGAAAGATGTTTATTTAGAAATCATCAAATTGAATCAGTTTAAAAATATCACCATTCAAAAAGAAAAAGCGATCATTATCCCTGACGAAATCTTAACAGATTATTTATCAGCTGAGGAAATTCAAAACTTTAAAAATAGTGGAACTGGGATTTTAAGTATTACAGTTTATGCCGAAAAAGCAGTTTGTACTCCTGGTGGTGGCTGTTGTTAATATAAATTATGGTGATAAAAGAAATGCTTCCTGAACATTGGGAAGCGGTAAAGAAAATTTACGAATTAGGAATTGCAACCGGCCTCGCAACTTTTGAAACAAAAGCTCCAGAATGGGAAGAATGGGATAAAAATCATCTTCCTCATTCACGCTTAGTTTGTTTAATAGATGAAAGAGTTGCGGGTTGGGTAGCCCTGTCTCCTGTTTCAGGAAGATGTGTCTACGGTGGAGTGGCAGAAATCAGCATCTATATTCATCCTTCTTTCAAGAGCATGGGAATTGGTTTTGTTTTAATGGAGCATGTCATCAGCGAAAGCGAAAAAAATGGAATTTGGACTTTACAAGCTGGTATTTTTGAAGAAAATAAAGCGAGTATTCGCTTACACGAGAAGTCGGGTTTTAGAAAATTAGGATATCGAGAAAATTTAGGGAAACTAAATCAGCAGTGGCATACCATTGTATTATTTGAAAGAAGAAGTAAAACCATAGGTATATCATGAAGAAACTCTCGTTTTTAGACCGAAACCTTACCCTATGGATTTTTCTGGCGATGGGAATTGGAGTTGCTATTGGCTATTTTATTCCATCTTCTGAAGTATTCATCAACCAGTTTAACTCGGGCTCAACAAATATTCCTATTGCCATCGGATTAATTTTAATGATGTTCCCTCCATTAGCTAAGGTTAAATATGAGGAAATGCATAAGGTATTTCAGAACAAGAAAATACTGGGAATTTCTTTGCTTCAAAATTGGGTGATTGGCCCAATACTCATGTTTATTTTAGCAGTTATCTTTTTGAGGGATGAGCCTGAATATATGACGGGCTTAATTATGATTGGTATTGCCCGTTGCATTGCCATGGTGATTGTTTGGAGCGATTTGGCCAAAGGAGACAACCTCTATACCGCTGGTTTAGTAGCTTTTAACTCAATTTTTCAGGTATTATTTTACAGTTTTTATGCTTGGATATTCGTTACCAAACTTCCTCCTTTGTTTGGATTAGTAGGTTTCGAGGTAGATATTACCATTTCAGAAATAGCCTTGAGTGTATTCATTTATTTAGGAATTCCTTTTTTAGCTGGAATACTTACCCGTTATTTCCTCATCAAAGCGAAAGGTAAATCATGGTACGAGGGAAAATTTATTCCGGCCATTAGTCCAATTACACTAATTGCCCTGCTTTTTACCATTTTAGTGATGTTTAGTCTAAAAGGCCAACAAATTATCGCCTTGCCTTTAGACGTCATACGTATCGCTATTCCATTGGTGTTTTATTTCACCATCATGTTTTTCGCTGCATTTTATATTGCCAAGAAAGCGGGTGCTGGATATGAGAAATCCACTTCATTAGCTTTTACAGCGGCAGGAAACAACTTTGAATTGGGAATCGCAGTGGCTATCGCCGTTTTCGGCATCAACTCGGGAGTGGCTTTTGCAGCCGTCATCGGTCCATTAATCGAAGTTCCTGTATTAATATTACTAGTGAAATTTGCTTTAAAACAACAATCAAAATTTAAAATTATTTAATATTTGGGCGCTTTAATAGGCTTTACACTTATACTTCACAAGGCATTAGCCACAGGCAGGTATCCGTTTCAATCCTTAGCGCAATTCTCGTATAATTTATAATCATAATTTAAATCATGAAAAATATCCTTTTCGTTTGTATCGAAAATTCTAACAGAAGTCAAATGGCACAAGCTTTCGCCAACATTTATGGTGCAGGAAAAGTCAAAGCTTACAGCTCAGGATCAAAACCGTCCGGAAAAATAAATCCCAAAGCTATTGCTGCAATGAAAGAGCTAAACTATGACCTTACTACCCATGATTCTAAATCTTTAGATGAAATCCCTCAAATTGACTATGAATATGCCATCACCATGGGCTGTGGAGATGAATGCCCTTTTGTAAAAGCCAAGCACCGCGAAGATTGGGAATTACCAGATCCAAGACACATGGAAGGAGAAGAATTCAATAAGATAAGAGATGAGATTAAAGAAAGGGTTTTAAATCTTCTCAACAAAATCGATTGATTTCATACAGCAGAACTGTAACAAATAGAGCGTTTTAGCATCAAATATTCTAAAAAATTTGATGCTTCATTTTAAAAATTTCCAAAAAAGCTATTATAGCAACCCTATTATCCAGATTGATAATCTTAAACTGCAAAAAGGTATTTATTGGATTAAAGGAGTCAATGGTTCAGGGAAAAGCACTTTGCTAAAGTCGATTGCTGGGATTCTAGATTTTAAAGGCGATATTATTTTAAACGAGGAGATCAGCATTAAAAAACATCCAGTTGCTTTTCGCTCAGTCGTTAATTTCGCTGAAGCTGAGCCTATTTTTCCTGAATTCTTAACAGGAATGGAAATGATCAAATTATTTGAATCCGCAAAAAAAGGTTCAAAAGAACAATCAGAAGGGTTGATTGCTATTTTTAAAATGCATGAATACATCAACGAGCGTTTAGGAACTTATTCAAGTGGAATGCTAAAGAAACTTTCTTTGGTTTTGGCTTTTTTGGGACACCCTACCTTAATTCTTTTAGATGAGCCTTTAATAACATTAGACACCGAAGCTTTAGGCATTTTATGTCAATTAACTCTCGATAAACATCACGAAGGCATCAGCTTCATCTTATCCTCTCATCAGGACTTAAATCAAGAGTTATTCCCTCAGTCATCAATTCTAATGGTTGAAAACAAAACTGTAATTTTTCCTGAATGAATTTCGCTCTTTTAAAAGTTCTAGATCAAACATTTGTAAAAGCTTTTTATCGCAACCACTCGGGTCTATTACTTTTTTTCTTTATTGCAATTTTCTCCTATTTCTTTTTCATAAAGACAGCAGGTGATGTAACTAGAGAAATGCAAGTCCTTTATGAAATTAAGCTCACCTTATTACTTGTCACTAACCCATTAATGCTGGCTTTTATATTCTTAATATGGTTGATATACACTTTTAAAAGCTGGCAATTTGTGGCTAAACAATTTTTAATGGAAGACCAACAATTTCTATTTTATAGTCTTGGAGCTATTAGTAAAAGTATTCTATTTATAAATTGGTTTTTAATACAAACCAGAATCACTTTACCAATTATAGTTTTCGGTGTATTTGCGATAATCATTGGTATTTTTAATCAACAATATATTACTCCACTCATCATTGCATTAATCCTTTTATTAATAAATTCTGTAAGTGCCGTTTATTATAGTTTTCTATCTCACCAATTGATTAATTCCAAAAATTTCTCCCCTTTTTTAAAACTATTTAAATCATGGAAAAAGCCATTTTTTAGCTTATTTCCTTATTATATTCTTGATCAATTAAAAATTGCCTTATTACTCATTAAAAGCTTTTCAATTATAATTATCACAGGTCTTTTTTATTATTATTCATCTTTTCAAAAGGATTTGAGATTGATAGAAATTGCAATTCTGATGATTTGTACCGGACATGCTTTTCTGATTTATCATCAAAAGAAATTTAATGATACTTTTCTTATTCTTTCAAAAAATCTTCCTTATTCCAGAAATCAGAATTACTTATTCCTTCTTAGTTCCAAATTAATTTTGCTACTTCCCGAAACATTTTATTTATGCATTCATTTCTCTATTCTCAAAGCACTTTATCTGGTGTTATATTCCGTTAGTTTAATGGTAGTTTATAGCGGTATTTTATTTGCCTTCGGGCTAGATATAAAAAGGTATCTATTTTGGGTATTTGGGATATTGATTGTATTTTTTTTATTCATCATGTTCAAAATAGGATACATAGGAATGTTGATTAGTCTAATTCTTTCTTATGTCCTCTTTAATAGGAATTACTATAAATCAACAATCATTTCAAACTAATAAAAATGTTTAAAAATTCATTTTCGATAATTCTCTTAAAAATATTTGTAAAGGGATTTTATAGGAAACATGCAGGTGTCTTTTGTTTTGTGCTATATGTTTTATTTGGAATCGTTGAACCTGGACAACTCTTATCTTATCATAAAGCTTTGATGCTGTCTTTTTTGAGTAGTTCGCTAATTTTATCATTTGGATTTATTGGTTGGCTATTCTATATTTTTAAAAGTTGGCACTACATTTCAGGTGAAATATCCAAAATCACACATCTATTTTTATTTTATAGTAGCACCTCTTTCAATAAAAGAAAGCAATTAAAAAGTTGGGCTATCGTTCAGTTATGGATACTTTCACCTATTCTCCTATACGCTTGTATTGCAATTGCATATGGTTTATCTCTTCATTTATATTTGGTCCCTTTTCTCATTACTTTTTATCTGTTATGCTTAATTTTATCCAGCGCATATTTTTATCATTATATTATCTCCAAGGGTATCCAAGTTAATTTCACATTATTTACAAACTTAAGTTTCAAATGGCGAAAATCATTTTTTAGCTTATTCATTTATCAGATTTTAGAGAAAAATAAGCTGAGCTATTTGATTATTAAAATAGCTTCTTGGTTTGCTTTAACAGGAACTCTTTATTTTTTGGCTGATGCGAAAGGCGGAAATAAACTCGCAGGAGTTATTATCTTAAGTATCGTTATGATTCATAGTTTTCTGATTATTCAAGAACATGAATTTTCCGAAATCACATTAAGTTTTTCAAGGAATCTACCTTATACCAGATTCAACATTTTTTTAAATTCTATCAAACTTTATATAATTTTTTTAATACCGGAAACAATTGCTCTCCTTTTTAAATTTCCTTTTTATACGGCCATTCAGGTTTGGGTACTAGCAATTAGCTTGATATTACTATTCAGAGGTTTGCTATATTATGCTAATCAAGATATGAATGCTTATCTGAAATGGATATTTACAGTCTTTGTCGCCTCTTTCTTGTTTATCATGTTTAACATGATGTGGGCTCTAATTGCTTTAACTTTAATAGGGTCACTTAGGATCTTTTACAATCAATATTATCATTATGAAAGAAATATCAACCCTTCTTAAGTTCAATTGATAATTAAATCATCAATTAAATGGAATTCTATCCTCCCTCATCGAGCTAAATTAAATTTTAAACTATTTTATTTTATATAATTGTAGCATTGGAAAAAATTAAAAATGAACAAAGAAGCCATCATTATATTCTTAAAATATCCCGAGTTAGGACGTTCTAAAACCAGATTAGCCGCAACCATAGGAAATGAAAAAGCACTTAAAGTATATAAAGAACTATTATCACATACAAACTTGATTTCTAAGGAATTAAATTCTGATAAATATCTGTTCTATGACAAGGTGACAGCTAATAAAATGCCTTGGGGAGACGATATTTACCATACGGCTTATCAATTAGAAAGTAATTTAGGGGGTAGAATGCAAAATGCCTTTGAAAAACTATTTGAGAAAGGATATGAACGCATTGTGATTATAGGTTCCGATTGTTACGACCTCACACAAGAAATCATAGAAGAAGCCTTCGAAAAGCTTAAAAACAAGGAAGTTATCATAGGTCCGGCTAAAGATGGGGGTTACTATTTATTAGGATTGACCAAACTGATTCCGCAGCTATTTACAGATGTAGCTTGGAGTACGGATGAAGTATTTTCAGCTACCATAAAAGCATTAGATTCTTTAGATATCGCTTACGATACTACAGCAGTTTTATCGGATATTGACGTATATGAAGACTTACCAGAAAAACTAAAGTTATTAATTAGGTAAATTAATATAAGTAATTGATTTATAATACTAATTAACTAAAAAGAAACTGGTATTTTAAGCTTAAAATCAAAAATTTTTTCTCTTTTTTGCGTTAACGATAGCAGCGACACCCCGGATTGTGAGCTTTTTTAGCTCACAAATGGAGTATTGCGGATAGCGTGTTTAAACGTCCTCAACAAACCTTAAACCTATACTTTTAACTTTATACTTTTAACTTTCCACTTTAAAACCCAATTCTTACACCTTGCTGACGACCTCTCCTTCCCTATCCGAAATTTAAAAATTATCTTTGCAGTGTTTTAAAGGAATACCCAAATGAGTAAACACGGAAGAATTTTAGTGGCCATGAGTGGCGGAGTGGATAGTTCGGTTGCTGCGGTGATGTTGCATGAGCAAGGTTACGAGGTAATCGGCCTAACCATGAAAACCTGGGATTACGCTTCTTCTGGCGCAAACGCTAAGGAAACCGGCTGTTGCAGTTTGGATTCTATCAATGATGCTCGTTCATTGGCCGTTGGTTACGGAATGCCGCATTATATTTTGGATATCAGAGATGAGTTTGGCGATTTTGTGATCGATAATTTTGTGGACGAATACTTGGCTGGCCGTACGCCAAATCCTTGTGTTTTATGCAATACACACATCAAATGGGAAGCTTTATTAAAAAGAGCTGATAAATTAGATTGCGAATTTATTGCGACTGGACATTACGCCAACATCCGTTTACAGGACAGTGGCAGATATGTAGTTTCAAAAGGGAAAGACGAAAATAAAGATCAATCTTATGTGCTTTGGGGTGTTTCTCAGCAAAATTTAGCCAGAACACGCTTCCCGCTGGGTTCTTTCGCTAAATCTGAAATCAGACAAATGGCTTTGGACATGGGGCAACAAGAATTAGCCAATAAAAGCGAAAGTTACGAGATTTGCTTTGTGCCTGACAACGATTATAGAGCCTTTTTAAAGCATCGTGTTCCAGAATTGGAGATGAAGGTTGATGGCGGCGACTTCGTTTTAACCAACGGCACCAAAGTGGGTAAACACAAAGGTTATCCTTTTTATACCATCGGGCAAAGAAGAGGTTTAGGCGTAGCATTTGGTCACCCGATGTTTGTGACTCAAATTTTGCCCGAAAGCAACACCGTGGTTTTAGGAACCGAAGACGAATTGCAAAAAACAGAAGCTTTGGTTAGAAATGTAAACTTGGTGAAGTACGCAAGTATTACCGAGCCTTTGGAAGCAATCACCAAGATCAGATATAAAGATGCTGGAGCCATGAGCCATATTCAACAAATTGGCGATCACATGAAAGTAGATTTTCATCATGCAGTTTCTGGAATCGCTCCCGGTCAATCAGCAGTATTTTATGAAGGTAATGATTTACTAGGTGGTGGATTTTTAATGTAATATTGATTATATTATTATTTTAAATGTCATTTAATTTATCAGACTCACCTTTTTAATTATACTTCACAATACCTTAAACTATTGGTAAATATTCTCATCCGTTTCCTGTAGTTTAGCCCATTAATCCCTATCGCAGCTTCAAACAAAAATCATCTTTAATCCTTTAAATTTGGGATTACTAAATTTATTATCCTTTATTTGCGTTTAAAATCTAATCTGAATGGCTAAAAACTTACTTATTGTAGAATCTCCGGCGAAAGCAAAAACAATTGAAGGTTATCTTGGAAAAGATTTTTTAGTAAAATCCAGTTATGGACACATCCGTGACCTAAAGAAAGATGACAGTGCCATTGAAGTGGATAATGGATTTAAACAACATTACGAAATATCGCCAGATAAGAAGCAGTTAGTCAATGAATTAAAGAAATTAGCAAAAGAAGCAGAGATGGTATGGCTTGCATCCGATGAGGACCGTGAGGGAGAAGCCATTTCTTGGCATTTATATGAATCTTTAGGATTAAAAGAAGAAAACACGAAACGTATTGTTTTTCACGAAATCACTAAACCTGCCATTTTAAAAGCAATTGACAATCCCCGTAAAATCAATTACGATTTAGTCAATGCACAACAAGCCCGTAGAGTTTTAGACAGATTAGTAGGTTTCGAACTTTCACCAGTTTTATGGAAGAAAGTAAAACCTTCCCTTTCGGCAGGCAGAGTACAATCAGTTGCTGTACGTTTAATTGTAGATAGAGAAAGAGAAGTTAACGCTTTTGAAAGCACAGCTGCTTTCAGAGTAGTCGCCATTTTCTCAACTGATAAAAAAGAAATATTTAAAGCGGAGCTTTCCTCAAAGTTTGATAAAGAAACTGATGCTCAGCAATTTTTAGAAGCTTGTAAAGAGGCGATATTTAAAGTAAATACTTTAGATGTAAAACCGCTAAAAAGAAATCCTGCAGCGCCTTTTACCACTTCTACACTTCAACAAGAGGCTAGTAGAAAACTAGGTTTCTCCGTTTCTAGAACCATGACGGTGGCTCAAAAATTATATGAAACTGGTAAAATCACCTATATGCGTACTGATTCAGTCAACTTATCTGAAACCGCTATAGATGCCGCAGCTCAAGAAATTAAATCCGCTTATGGCGATAAATATTTAGAGCCTAGGAGATTCAAAACCAAATCAGCAAGTGCTCAGGAAGCTCACGAAGCCATCCGTCCAACACATTTCGAATGGCATACTTTAACGGATGGTGATTCCTCAGAAAAACGTTTGTACGAATTAATTTGGAAGCGTTCTATCGCATCACAAATGAGTGAGGCCCAAATAGAAAAGACAACTGCTAAAATCGGCATCAGCACCAGAAAAGAAGAATTAACTGCAAATGGAGAAGTCATCAAATTTGATGGTTTCCTGAAAGTTTATTTAGAAGATACTGATGATGAGATTGACTCATCAGATGAGAAATCTGACAATGCTATTCTGCCTCCATTAGCTCCAAGTCAGAAATTGAATTTGGAAGAAATGAATGCTACAGAGCGTTTTTCTCGTCCACCGGCAAGATATTCGGAAGCGGCATTGGTGAAGAAATTAGAAGAATTAGGCATCGGTCGTCCATCCACTTACGCACCTACCATTTCTACTGTTCAAAACCATGGCTATGTACTTAAAGAAGAACGTGATGGAAAATCAAGAGATTATCAGGTGTTAACCTTGAAAAAAGGTGAAATCAAAAAACAACAAAAAACAGAAATTACCGGTGCAGAGAAAGGAAAACTTTTCCCAACAGATATTGGTGCTGTAGTCAATGATTTTTTAGTATCGCATTTTAAAGGTATTGTTGATTTCCATTTCACTGCTAACGTAGAGAAAGAATTTGATGAGATTGCCCGTGGATTAAAAGAGTGGACAACCATGTTAAAAGACTTCTACAAGCCTTTTCACCTGGAAGTTGAAGATACATTAGCAAATGCTGATAGAGCTAGCGGAGAGCGCTTATTAGGCCTCGATCCTAAATCTGGCAAAAACGTATATACAAGAGTAGGTAAATTTGGACCCATGGTTCAAATTGGCGAAGCAGATGATGAAGAAAAGCCAACCTATGCTAGTTTGATGAAATCGCAATCTATCGAATCAATTACGTTAGAAGACGCACTTGAACTTTTTAAATTGCCATTTAGTTTGCAAAATTACAAGGATAACGAAGTTTCTGTTGGTATAGGTCGATTCGGACCTTATGTGAAATGGGGAGAAACTTATATTTCGATTCCTAAAAACGAGGATGCATTAGCTGTTGGTGATCAAAGAGCTCAGGAAATTATTGAAGAAAAAATTGCAGCTGATGCGCCTGTTGCATCTTTTAAAGGAGAACCCGTAACTAAAGGAAAAGGTCGATTCGGTCCGTTTTTAAAATGGAAAGATTTATTTATCAATGTTCCTGTACGTTATGATTTTGAGAATCTTTCTGCTAACGACATTAATGAATTAATTGCCGCCAAAGTAGAAAAAGAGGCGAATCGTTATATCCAGCAATGGGAGAAAGAGAAAATCGCCATTGAGAATGGACGTTGGGGACCATTTATTCGTTTTGGAAAGCAGATGTTGAAATTAGGGAAGAATCCGAAAACAAAAGATAAATACACCCCAGAAGAACTTTCTGTCCTTGATTTTGAAGAAGTAAAAAAATTAATCACTGATCAAATTCCAGATGCATTTGAAACAAAAGCAAAGAAAGCTCCTGACAAGAAAAAAGTAGTCGCAAAAAAGAAACAACCCAAATGAAGAAGGATCTTCCAGAAAATATTGTTGAAGAAATTTCTATTGCGGCGGTATTAGAATCAGAAACACCTGAAAGTATGGTTTGGAATATCTACCTCATCAACCATAAAGATATTGCCATTGAAACCGTTCTGATTACTTCTAAAGGCTATGGTTTAAAAAATGGTGAAGAGGTAAAGACTTCTACCCTTCGTCATAGGATAGAAAGTGTTGGACCTAAATCTTTTACAAAAGTTGAAGCCATAGATGAACAAGTTTTTGGGTTGAATAATGAATATTGGGTAAGCTATTATATTGGTGGAGAAATTTTTGATAAAAAATTCATCTTCTTACCAGAAAGCATCGTGGAATCTAATATGATGCGAATCCCAATTGTAAATAAGCCAGGTGTTATGGTTGGGAAATAAATAGCATTTCAAGATGAGCATCATTACATTCACATTAATCGTACTTTTTGGAGCTTTTATAGCAGGTTTATTAGGCTCATTAACAGGCTTAGGCGGCGGAGTCATCATTATTCCAATGCTGACATTAATTTTCCATATTGACCTTCGTTATGCCATTGGTGCTTCTTTAATTTCTGTAATTGCAACTTCTTCAGGTGCAGCGGCGGCTTATGTAAAAGAAGGGATATCTAACATCAGGATTGGAATGTTTTTAGAAATTGCCACAACCATTGGAGCTGTTCTGGGAGCAATTGTAGCTGTTTATACCTCATCTCACATAATTGCTATTATTTTTG
>JAHJVW010000148.1 GCA_018828585.1 Bacteroidota bacterium | reverse complement strand
TATTATTATTTAATAAAATTAAAGGTGATGAAAAGATAAAGGTAATTGGCTTGTCTGAACCTATTGACTATGCAGTTATTATTACGGCTTACGAAGAAACTTATCATATTCCTCAGGTTGTAGCATCTATTCTTAAACAGGATTATCAGAATTTTTTTATTTATATAGTTGCAGACAAATGTGATATAACAAATTTAAAATTTGATGATGAAAGAGTATTTGTTATTAAACCTGATGTAGTCATTGGAAGTAATACAGGTTCACATCAATTCGCTATCAATCATTTTAAAAGACCACATACTCATTTAACTATAATTGATAGTGATAATGTACTCCGTATAGATTATTTAAAAGAATTAAACATTTTTTTTAATGCTGGTTATGTTGCTATACAAGGAAAAAGAGCGGCTAAAAACCTAAATACCACATACGCTTGTTTAGATGCTGCCAGAGATATTTATTATCATTTTTATGACGGAGTAATACTTTTTAATATTGGTTCTTCCGCCACTCTTGCAGGTTCTGGGATGGGATTTGAAACACAACTTTATTCATCATTTCTACAACAAAACAAAGTGAGTGGTGCTGGTTTTGATAAAGTTTTACAAGCTTGGATTCTTAATCAAAATATTAGAATAGCATTTAATGATAAAGCTATTATTTACGATGAAAAAACCACAAAGCCTGATCAGTTAGTAAAACAAAGATCAAGATGGATTAACACCTGGTTTAAGTATTTTACGTATGGTTTTAAAATATTGTTTAAAGGTTTTACGAATTTATCTTTTAACCAAATAATTTTTGGAGTAGTTTTACTTAGGCCTCCCCTTTTTATATTTTTAATATTATCTGTTTTTGCGGTAGTAATTAATTTAATTTTTGGCTTAACCATTACCGTTTGGTTATTGGGTTTTATCAGCTTTATTATTAGTTTCTTTTTAGCTTTAGCATTTTCAGAAACAGATCGTAAGATTTATTCTTCTTTAATCAATATTCCTAAATTTGTATTTTACCAGTTATTATCATTATTAAAGGTTAGAAAAGCTAACCAAATATCAGTGGCTACAAAACACTATCATGGTAGTAATCACGAAACAAGCGACATAAAAAACTATACTGATGAGAGTAGATCCTGATTTAAAAGTTGATGAAAGAAGCACTCAAAGATTCATGGAATTTAAAAAATGGGCTGCAATTGTAATTTGCTTTATTACTGCATATTTTTTCTTTTTTAAAATCGTATTTTTTTAATGAGCAATTTTGGATTTTCCATAAATTCTAAAAGTAAGCTAATCTATATTATAGCTGCAACTTTACTTGTTATCCTATCTGTAGTAGGTGCAGTTTTAATAGGTATATACGGATATAAAGTTGGCGTTCTACCATTATTGATAGGTGTTGGGGCATTATTTGTTTACGCTGTACTTAGGATGCCCAGATTTGGAGTTATGGCTCTACTAGTACTGTCATATTTTATCATGTTTTTTATTAATACCGGATTGATAGAATTTCCTCTTGGATTATTAATGGATGGAATGCTTGCACTTTTAGCAGTTGGATTTTTTATTCAACAGAAATATTATAAGAATTTTAAAATTTTCAACAACCCTGTTTCCTACCTTATACTTATTTGGATATCATATAACCTTATTCAGGTTTTTAATCCCAATGCGGCATCTCAATTGGCTTGGATTTACACGATTAGAAGTGTTGCCTTTGTCATGATTTCTTATTACATATTTACCTACTACATTATATCTGTAAAATTCATTCGATCTATTATCATACTTTGGTTATGCCTAGGTGTTTTTGCCGCACTCTATGCTATGAAACAAGAGTATTTTGGTTTTTTTCCATTTGAAGAATGGAACCATTTTGATCCTTTAATACAATCGTTACTTTTTATTGATGGGCATTGGAGAAAAAATTCTATTTTTTCAGACCCTGTTGCATTTTCATTCAATATGGCTATATGCTCAATCTTATGTATTGCGCTAATTACTGGTCCGTATAAAATGAGGTCTAAAATATTATTAGGATGCCTCGCTACACTGTTTGCCTTTGTAATGACTTATTCTGGGACAAGGGCTGCTTATGTATTAATTCCAGCAGCTTTGTTACTATTTGTTATCATGAAGCTAGATAGATATATATTGGGACTTGCAGTAGTTGGGACTTTAGGACTTTTAATTTTAATAAATATACCCACTACTAACGTTACTTTATATCGTTTCCAATCTACTTTTAAACCAAATAGTGATCCTTCATATAACGTTAGAAAAGCAAACCAGCAAAAAATTCAACCCTTTATCCAAAGTCATCCCATTGGTGGCGGTTTAGGTGGGTCAGGAGTATGGGGTGTAAGATTTGCCCCTGGTTCAATTTTAGCTAAATTCCCACCAGATAGTGGCTATATTAGAGTAGCTATGGAGCTAGGTTGGGTAGGATTATTTATTATTTGTAGTATCATGTTCGCAGGATTATATTTTGGTATTAAACATTACTTTAGTATCCGAGATCCTGAGCTGAAGACTTATTGTTTTGCTATGACATTAATTATTTTTGCCATAACAATTGCAAACTTCCCTCAAGAAGCGATTGTGCAATATCCATTGAGTATATTCTTTTATTTATTTTTAGCTTTAGTAAAAGTTACCAAAGTATTAGACGATAAGAAATACGCAGAGGATAACAACATACAAGAAAAGAAAATTAAATATGTATAATAAATGTCTTTAGTCAACATCATAAAATCTAACCCAAGTTTAAAGAAATTTATTCATTGGATGATTATACCCACTCATGATTTTAGACCCAGGCTTTGGATTAGACTATTTGTAAATCCTATCAAAAATAAAAAAGGTAAGCACACCATAATTAGGCGAAATACTAGAATGGATATTTTGCCATTTAATCAGTTTGAAATTGGATCAAAGTCCATCATTGAAGATTTTGCTACTGTAAATAACGGTGTGGGTGATGTATTTATTGGTAACCATACCATTATTGGTTTAGGCAATGTTATAATTGGTCCGGTAAAAATAGGAAATGGAGTTATGCTGGCACAAAATATCGTAGTTTCGGGTTTAAATCATGGTTATGAGGATATTCATACCTCTCCGAGCGATCAACCCGTGAATGTGAAACAAATTGTTATTAATGATGATGTTTGGATTGGCGCAAATGCTGTTATTACAGCCGGAGTAACTATCGGAAAACACGCTGTTATAGGTGCTGGTAGTGTTGTCACTAAAGATATTCCAGATTATAGTATTGCAGTAGGTAATCCCGCAAAAGTGATTAAACAATATAATTCCGAAACTAAAAATTGGGATAAAGTTCATTAATATGCTAAAAAATTCTGTTGTATTTATTTTAAGTAATTCTAAATATGATGGTCTTTTTGAATCTACGAGCTACACTGCAGCTAAACATCTGGCGAAAGATAATCAGGTTTTCTATATCGAATACCCGGCAACTTTTAAAGATTACTACCAGTTAAGAAACACTCCTGAATTTATAAAAAAGAAACCTTTTTACAAGAAATCATCGGATGGGTTGGTAAAAACAGAAATTTCAAACTTAAAAATTCTTATAACACCCCTATTACTTTCCATCAATTTTCTACCCGAAGGAATTTTATATCGATTAATACTAAGTTACAATGAGAAGTTAATTGCAAACCGAATTAAAAAGATAATTGCAAAGTATCAAATCAAAGAGTTTGTATTTATAAATTCGTTTAATATCTATTATCCTAATATTGGTAAACTTATTCCTTCGAATTTAAACGTTTATCATTGTGTTGATCCTTTAATTGTTGGGTTTGACATGAAGCATGGCATCAAATCAGAAAAAATTATTTTAAATGATAGTGATTTAGTGATTTGTACCAGTAAACAATTATATCTAGAGAAAAAAGAAGTTCATGGACATACCTACTTCGTACCAAATGCAGCAGATATTGCTCATAGCGAAACGGCAAGACTGGACAAAACTAAAGTTCATATAAAACTTAAAAACATTAAAAAGCCTATTATTGGTTATTTTGGAAATATTGAGCGGCGGATGGATTATCCGCTCCTAGAAAAGCTTTTTAAAACTAATCCTGATAAAAGTTTTGTTCTCGTGGGACCTTTTGATAAAGAATCTATTCCAGATTGGTGGAATCAAACATCCAATATCCATTTAATTGGAAGAGTACCTTTTGATGAGATGCCTTCTATCTTAAAAGGATTTGATGTTGCTATCATTCCATTTAAAAAGGACGAAGTAAGTAATACCATCTTTCCATTGAAACTTTTTGAATATTTAGGAAGTGGTAAGCCTGTTGTGATTTCTGACTTTAATGAAGATTTAAAAGAGTTTACTCATGATACGGTTCCTTATTGTAAGGATGCTGAAGAATTTACATTGAATTTGAATGAAGCTTTACAACATGACAATGAAGATAAAGTGAAAGCTCGAATAGCAGTTGCTGAAGAAAATACATGGGAAAAAAGAATGAAGGAGTTTTCTAACCTACTTTCTGAATATTTAAAAAAAGAAAAATCACATAACGTGAGTTAATATTTTAGCTTTTTAATTTTGAGTATGTTAGCATTTAATAATTCTAATTATTAAAAATTACCTAACTATTATTGATA
>JAHJVW010000147.1 GCA_018828585.1 Bacteroidota bacterium | reverse complement strand
GGAAGGAATGTCGCCTTTTGAGGCAGCAATAAAAGGTGCAAATGAAATTTTCTTCGCCGTTATCTCTATTTCTGTCACTTTAGCTGCAGTATTTTTACCAGTTATTTTCTTGGAAGGATTTGTAGGTCGGCTATTTAGAGAGTTTGGAATTGTAATTGGAGCAGCAGTAATGATTTCTGCATTTGTTTCTCTTACGCTTACGCCGATGTTGAATGCTTACTTAATTAAGGGAACTTCTAAATCAAAATTCTACGTTAAAACAGAACCATTTTTTCAAGGCTTAAATGATGGATTTCACGATTACTTAGAAAAATTTTTGAAAAAAAGATGGCTTGCATTCCCAATTTTAATCACTTGTATTGGTTTGATTGTCTTATTCTGGAAAATTTTACCAAAAGAAACAGCACCTCTTGATGATAGAAGTAGTTTAAGTTTAAATATTACCGCTCCAGAAGGATCATCTTTTGCATACACAGATGCATTTGTTTCTAAAGTTGGTGAATTAGTTAGGGATTCTATTCCAGAAAAATCAGCAGATTTATCGGTAACCGCACCTGGTTTCTCAGGTTCAGGAGCAGCGAATACTGCATTTTTTAGGGTAAAGTTAAAAGAGCCGTCAGAAAGGGAACGGTCTCAAGATGATATCGCAAATTATCTAACAAAAAATCTTAAAAAGCTGAATGAGGCTAAAGCTTTTGCCATACAGCAACCTACCATTTCTGTTGGACGATCTAGAGGTTTGCCCATTCAATATATTATTCAGGCACCAAACTTTGAAAAGCTCCAGGAAAAAATTCCAGCTTTTATGGATCAAATTTCTAAAGATCCAACTTTTACCAATACAGATGTTAACCTAAAATTTAATAAACCAGAACTGAATGTAAGTATTGATAGAGATAAAGCACAATCTTTAGGTGTTTCTGTAAAAGATGTTGCACAAACACTTCAACTATCATTAAGCGAGCAGCGCTTCGCTTATTTTACCATGAGTGGAAAACAATATCAAGTAATTGGTCAGTTAGATAGAGATAAAAGAAACGACCCATATGATTTGAGCGCTATTTTTGTTAGAAACAAAATGGGTAAGCTAATTCAGTTGGATAACCTGGTAAAAGTTGTTGAGAAAAGTAGTCCTCCTCAACGATATCGAAATAACCGCTTTTCATCTGCTACAGTTTCCGGAGGCTTAGCTCCGGGTAAAACAATTGGAGATGGAATTGCTGCCATGGAACGAGCGAAAGATAAAATATTAGATGATACTTTTTCAACGGATTTGGCTGGTGAATCAAGAGACTTTAGTGAAAGTAACTCTAACACTACTTTTGCTTTTGGTTTGGCCTTATTATTAGTTTATTTGATTTTAGCGGCGCAATTTGAAAGTTTTGTCGATCCTGTTATTATTATTTTAACCGTACCAATGGCTGTTGCAGGTGCCTTCTTCTCCTTATGGCTCCTTGGCCAATCATGGAATATATTTAGCCAGATTGGAACCATTATGCTGATTGGTTTGGTAACCAAAAACGGCATCCTGATTGTAGAATTTGCTAACCAATTAAAAGAACGTGGAATGCCCGTTGCCGAAGCTATCAGGGAAGCTACGGTCTCACGTCTTCGCCCTATATTAATGACAAGTTTGGCAATTGCTTTAGGTGCATTACCAATTGCGATGGCTTTAGGTGCCGCTTCTAAAAGCAGGATGAGTATGGGAACGGTAATCATTGGTGGAACTTTATTCTCTTTATTGTTAACGCTTTTTGTAATTCCTGCTATTTACTCTTATTGGTCAAAAGAATATCATGAAACCAGAGCCGAAAAAGCGGATAAAGAAATTAGAAGGGCCGAAAAAGAATCTTAAAATGAAAACAATTAAATCAATATATCTCATCCTTTTCTTTGCTATATCAGCTTTAAGCTTAAGAGCACAAGAAAAGTTAACTTTACAGCAAGCCATCACTATTGCACTAGAAAATAACTACGATATAAAACTTAGCAAAAACGATAGCGAGATCAGTAAAAACGATGTCACTATTGGCAATGCGGGGATGTTACCAATGGTTACCGGTAATTTGGTTCAGGGAAATCAGATACAAACGTCCAATGTAGATTTAGCATCTGGGATCACCAGAACAGCAAAAAATGCGAAGACCACCAATCTTAATTATGGTGCGAATTTAAACTGGAAGATTTTTGATGGTTTTCAAATGTTTACTAACTATCAGCGTTTACAGCAGTTAGAGCAATTAGGTGAATTAAATGCTAAATTAACCGTTCAAACCACTATTGCGAACGTCATACAGGCTTATTATGATTTAGTTACTCAACAAAAACAATTTGAAGCCACTAAAACTGCTTTAGAAGTTTCGGCCATACGCCTTAAAAATGCGAATAGCCGCTATACTTTAGGGAAAGGATCGAAACTAGAGTTACTGGCAGCAAAGGTTGATTTAAATACAGATACCACTTCGCTTTTGAGACAGCAAGATTTATTTAAGTCAAGCGAGATAAAACTTAATCAGCTTTTAGCAAGAGACTTAAAAACGGAATTTGTGATTGACAGCGAACTTGATATTGACAACAGCTTAGTTTATGCAGATTTAAAAACCTTAACTGACGCTCAAAATCCAGATATTAAGACTGCTAGTATCAATCAAAAAATCTCGGAGCTCTTTTTAAAACAAACAAAAGGCGCAAGATATCCAACGGTATCACTAACCTCGGGATATAACTTTTCAAGATCAACCTCCCCACCAACTGGTTTCGCTTTAAGGTCAAATAATCATGGTTTAAATTATGGTTTAACTGCTTCCATTAATATATTTAACGGTTCACAACAGAACAGATTAGAGAAAAATGCAAAGCTCGAATTAGAAAATGCTGAATTTAATTTAGATCGTACCAAACAAAATGTTGATGCCCAACTATTAACTGCTTATCAAAATTATCAAACTAATTTACAGCTTATCGGTTTAGAGCGCTCAAATGTTGCAGTTGCTAAAGAGAATCTAGACATTACCCTTGAGAAGTATAAATTAGGAAGTATTGTTCCTTTAGAGTTAAGAGAGGCGCAAAGAAACTTTTTAAGTGCAACAGCTCGATTCTCTGATGCTTTGTATCAGACAAAAATTGCGGAAATAGCACTTAAGGAGATTGCAGGAAATATTAACCTTTAATTTTTAATAATAGGTTAAAATAAAATTATCTTGTTATGTAAATGGTTTGAATTTATCTTTTTATATATTTGTTTACAACTAATCCATTTGAATGTCGTCTTTTAAGTACAAAAACGCTCTTTTGATTGATGATAATTTCATTGACAATATGATTAATCAGAAGATCCTAAATAATAGTGATTTCGCCGAAAATATTATTGTTAAGCAATCTTGTGAGTCAGCAATTAATTATCTACAAGAATTGGCTGATAACAATCAGGACTTACCTGAAGTTATCTTTTTAGATATCCGAATGCCAGTTAAAACTGGATTCGACTTTTTAGTCGAGTTCCAAGATATCCGATCTCCTAAAAAAGAAGATGTTAAAATTGTGATGCTTTCATCATCGTTAGATCCTAGCGATCACAAGAAAGTGATTGAATTTAATAATGTAACTGATTTTTTAGGAAAACCACTTACCAGCGACTTATTAAAAGATTTATAAATGCTCTTAGTTGCTGATGGAGGTTCATCTAAGACCGACTGGATTTTACAACTTCCAGATAAATCTTTAGAAAGATTTCATACCAGTGGTCTAAATCCTTTTTTCTTATCTGAAAAAGATATTTTTAGAAACCTCCTGCAGTTTAAATCCTTCAATGATATTGCAGACAAAGTTAACGAAATTCATTTCTTTGGTGCCGGTTGCAGCAGCCCTGATAGAAGGGAGCTTGTATCTAATGCACTTACCTCAAGATTTAAAAATGCTTTTATTAGTGTAGAAAACGATTTGTTAGGATGCGCATTAGCGACTTGTAAAAAAAAACCAGGTTTCAGTTGTATTCTAGGTACCGAATCTAACATTTCATTTTTTGATGGAAACAACGTTTTATCTAATAAACATGGTTTAGGCTATATTTTGGGTGAAGAAGGCTCGGGAACTTATTTTGGAAAAACGCTCATTACTGATTTTTTATATCAAAGGGCTCCAGAAGAAATCATAGACTTATTTAAGAAAGAATTTCAGCTGAGTAAAGAAATTGTGATCAAAAATATTTATCAAAAACCAATGCCAAATTTTTACTTGGCATCTTTTGCTCAATTCATGAGTCAGCATCAAGAACATCCTTACATTCATCAAATTCTAAAAAAAGGCTTCCATGATTTTATAAAGACACACATCCTATCCTATCCTAATTATAAGGATTTTTATTGTCATTTTGTAGGATCAATTGGATATCACTTTAAAAGCATTTTAGAAGAAACCTGCAGTCATTATGAAGTAAGTGTTGGAAAAGTTTTAGAAAAGCCAATCGAAGAATTATTTCAATTTATTAGGATTAGAGAGGGTTTTTAATCCCCTTTTAAATTAAAATCGTTTTTTAAATAAAAAACCTGCATTTTTAATTTCTTAAAAAACCTAACATACAGTTTTTTAGTATATTACATTACCTTTTTAGTACAGTGAGAAATCATTTCTATGATAAGAAAATTTATTTTAACCTTACTCTGTTCTCTTATTTTTATTACTGCTTTTTCTCAAAATCAGTCGAAATTAGTAACAGATGATCAATATAATAGCCTGCAAAAACTAGCTATAAGCTTTAAGAAAAATTCTGATCAAAATCGAGCTAAAGCTTTCTCATTAGCCAAAGAAAATAATTGGACTATTTTCAGGGTTGAAAAAGATGGAGCTATTATTTCTCTTCAGGGCGTAGACGATTTAGGCTATCCCATTTATCTTACCACTTTTAACAACACCACCGCTGCTGCCACAACAAGAACCAATAGTATATATCAAGGCGGGTCTTTAGGCCTATCTTTAAATGGTTCAAGTTCAAATCTAATAGGTAAAGTAGGTATTTGGGATGGCGGTTCTATTTTAAAGGAACATCAAGAGTTTACAGGTGGTAGAATCGTTCAGAAAGATTCTCCTTCTTCTTCAAGTGAACATGCTACTCACGTTGCTGGCACTATGATGGCTACAGGTATTTATCCTGTGGCCAGAGGCATGGCTTGGGGTTTACAAAAGCTCACCGCTTATGATTTTAATTCGGATCTATCAGAAATGACAACCGAGGCATCTGCGGGAATGTTGATATCAAATCACTCTTATGGTTATATCGCTGGATGGAATTATAACACGGATACAACTCCTGCAAGATGGGAATGGTATGGCTTGCCAACGGCAACGGAAGATTATAAATTTGGTTTCTATGACGAGACTACAAAAAGTTGGGATGTAATTTGTTACAATGCTCCTTATTATTTACCTGTAAAATCAGCAGGTAACAACAGAAGTGAAAATGGCCCTGCAGTAGGTGCAGAATATTATGGATATGAGAATGCTACTTCTACTGCAACGTTTGTAAATAAAGGAGCAAGACCATCCGGAATAAGTAGCAATGATAGTTATGATATCATTAGTACGACCGGAACTGCAAAAAATATTTTAACGGTTGGTGCAATTTATGGTTTACCTTTTGGAGCCTCCGAGACTTCTCAAATTCAGATTGCTCCTTTTAGTAGTTGGGGTCCAACAGACGATGGACGTATTAAACCTGATATTGTTGCTGACGGAACAAATTTAACATCTACCAGTAACACCGATACAAAAGGATATGCAGTATTATCAGGGACTTCAATGTCCTCCCCTAATGTCAGTGGTTCTTTAGTCTTACTTCAAGAATATTATTCCAAATTAAATGGAGGTGCTTTTATGCGTTCTGCCACTTTAAAAGGTTTAGCAATAGAAACAGCAGATGAAGCTGGCGTAGCTAATGGTCCAGATTATGTATTTGGATGGGGATTATTAAATACGGAAAGAGCCGCTACACTCATTAAACTAAATGGTACAAAATCATTAATATCTGAAAGAACATTAGCTCAAGGCGAAATTTATAATTTATCAGTAATCACTTCAGGATACGGCCCTTTGAAAGTAACGATTTGTTGGACCGATCCAGAAGGAACCCCTCCAGCTTCTGGCACTTTAAACAGTAGAGTACCACTATTGGTAAATGATCTTGATTTAAGATTAATAAAAGAAAATACAAATTTCTTTCCTTGGAAATTGGATCCAAATAATCCATCCTTAGCCGCTACTCAGGCTGATAATGTAGTTGATAATGTAGAACAAATAGCTATTCCAAATTCTGTACCCGGACAGGTTTATACCATCAGAGTTTCGCACAAAGGAACGCTGACTAAAGGTCCTCAAAACTATTCAATTATTGCTTCTGGAATTGGGGGTTTAGCTTATTGCGCTTCAGCACCATCATCCACTAATGATTCAAGAATCGATCAATTTGTACTTGGAAGCATTAATAATACCTTACCTAATAATTGTAGAGGATATTCTGATTTCACCAATATTTCAACGAATTTAGAAACTGGTAAAATTTATCCATTTACTTTAAAACTTGGCACCTGCGGCGTTAATGCTGATAAGGTAGCAAAAATATTTATTGACTGGAATTCGGATGGAGATTTTGATGATAGCGGAGAGACAGTAGCAACATCTGCAGTCGAAAATGGAGTCGCAACCTTTACAGGTAATATAGCTGTCCCAACTAGTGTTATTATAGGAAATTCTTCCCTTTTAAGAGTGGTTCTTACTGAAACATCAACTAGTACTAGTGTAACCCCATGTGGTACTTACACAAAAGGTGAAACACAGGATTACAAAATTAATTTTACTAAATCCACTTCTGATGTTGGCATTATTGCCATCAATAATATCACAGATAATCTTTGTATGTCTAACGCACAACAGGTTTCAGTTAAAATTAAAAATTTTGGAAGCGCAACAATTACAAATATTCCCTTAACACTAATTCTTACAAATAACAATACGGTAATTAAAACGATAACTGAAATTTATACAGGCTCTTTACTCCCTAATTACGAAGTTGATTTTGTGTTTTCAGAAGGTATAAGTATACAGTCTGGCAATCAGTATAGTATTAATGTTAAAACCATCCTAAACTCAGATCCTATTATAGAAAATAATAGTATCACCAAAACATTTAATGTTATTGTTCCAACAGCGCCCACTTCTTTGTCCGCTACAGCTTGTGATAATGCTGCTGGTTTTTATCAATTAAACGGCGAGGGTGATGGCACTTTGTTCTGGTATACTTCGGCTAACGCTACCCTTCCAACTGCTATTGGTAACCATCCATTATCAACAATTGCACCTTTAGCAAATAATACATTTTATGTGGGTTCTAATGATTTTAAAAGCTTCTTCGGACCAGTGAATAAAAATGTTTATACAGGTGGTACTTACTCAGGAAACTTTGGTCCAAAACCAGAAATCTCAGTTGCTGCTCCCATGGTTTTAGACAGTGCACTTTTATATACCAGCAAAGGAGGGCAGTTAACATTCACGGTTGAAACTACGTCTGGGGTAATTTTAAATTCCGTAACAATCAACGTAAGTAAAAGTAAGACTACAGACGATGTGTTAACCGCAAATAATCAAATTGTGGATGATCCAAATGACCAAGGAAAAATGTACAAAATTGGTCTAGAATTCCCTGCAGCAGGTACTTACAGAATTGGTATTGCCTACAACGGAGCAACAATTTTCAGAAGTAACTCAGGTGTTAGCAATCTTCCAATTATTTTAGGAACTAAAATAATAGTATTAAATGGCGCTTATTTTCCTAGTAGTACGCCTACCAATATTACCACTTCATATTATTATTTTTATAATATGCTTTTTAAATCTTTAGGTTGCTCAGATTATACTCGTAAGCCAGTTAAAATAAGTAAGCCCATAATTACGCAAACTGGAACTGTTTTATCATCTAATTTTGATAAATCAAACCAATGGTACTTAAACGGAATTGTTATTGCTGGGGCAACTGAAAAAACCTTCACTCCATCAGGTTCAGGTGAATACCGTGTTAATGTTACAAGTAGTTCTGGATGTGTTAGCTCTTCAGACAATTTCAGTTATGTCTTATCTGCTATTAGACCTTCTGACCCATTAGAAATTGGTTTAAAAGTTTATCCAATTCCGTCAAACGGAATATTAAATTTGAATTTTGAAACGATTAAGAAAGATGATATTAAGATCAGCTTAACCAATCTTATTGGGCAGGAAGTACTTAGCGAAAGTAAAAATAATTTTATTGGAAAGTTTTCAGAATCCCTTGATTTAAGAAATCTAAACGATGGTGTTTACATTCTGAATTTAAAAATTGGATCTAAACTTTATACTCAAAAAATCACCTTAGGAAAATGATAAAAGGGGATTTGACTCCCCTTCCATTATAATGTTCTTCAAAATTTCAGAACAGTATTAACCAAAACATTTAAAATTACTGATATCTGATTTATTGTACAATACCAACTTTGTGGTATTTTTAAAATTAAATTGGATTTATTTTATAGATCGTTTTGGACCTAAATTCTTCATTTGGGTTTAATAATGTGGTAGGGAAAATGTCTTGATTAGGAGAATCAGGAAAATGCTGTGTTTCAAAACAGAAACCAAATCTAGACTGATAAAAATTCCCCGCTTTACCTTTATCTGACCCATTTAAATAATTTCCTGTATAAAACTGAATCGCTGGCTCCGTAGTAAAAACCTCTAATTTCAAACCTGATTTATCGCCCACAGCTGAAGCTGCAAACGATAATTCCTTTCCTATTTTATTCAAACTATAGGCATGGTCATATCCTTTACCAATTACAAGTTGTTGATCCTTTTCTTCAATATCATTTACTATTACTTTAGTTTTCGTAAAATCAAAAGGCGTCTGCTCTACATTTATCAATCCATTATTAGGGATACAAGCTTTATTAATGGGTGCATATTGATTTGCATTAATTTGTACCTCATGATTTAATATGTCTGTTCTTCCTTCTCCGTTCAAATTAAAGTAAGTGTGATTTGTCAAATTAATCACTGTTTTTTTTGAAGAAGTTGCTTTATAATCAATGATCAACTCGTTATCATCATTCAGCGTAAAGTTTACTGTACAATCCAAATCTCCAGGAAAGCCATCTTCTAGATCGGATATTTTCAAATTCAAAACAATAGACTGTTGGTAAACTTCAACTACATTCCAAACGCTAGTATGGAAACCATTGCCCCCCCCATGAAGACAGTTTGAACCATTGTTAGCCTCTAATAAATATTCAAGACCATCTAATGTAAATTTTGCATCTGCAATTCTATTTGCAAACCGCCCCACTGTTACTCCATAATACAATTCATCTGCATTGATATAGCTTTCTAAATCGTCAAAACCTAAAACAACGTCAATCAACTCCTTTCCACATGGGACCAAATAATGGGTTATTCTGGCTCCGTAATTACATATTCCAACTTTTAAACCATTGATATTAAATAGAAAATGATGGTTAACCAGCTTACCATTTATAGTTTTCTCGAATGATTGCTTCATAATTTCTATGTGATTCATCAGACACTAATTTGCCTCCTGTAAAAATATGAATATCTACCAAAGCGCTAAAAAAAATATCTCCCCTTACTATTTAACGCAAAACAGAATAATAGCGCAAATAAATTGAATCTTAGATTAAGATTAAAATTCTGTTCCAATATATCCTACCCTATAAACACATCTTAAACAGCAAAAAAGTAGTTTTTATAACTTTTATAAAATATTTTTT
>JAHJVW010000146.1 GCA_018828585.1 Bacteroidota bacterium | reverse complement strand
ACTTATTACTAGGTTAATTTTTATTTTTTATTCTTTAATATTTTAGCGAGCCAAAGATGGGACTTGAACCCATGACCTCTTCCTTACCAAGGAAGTGCTCTACCGCTGAGCTACTTCGGCTTATTAGTTCATTAAGTTCAAACAACAAAATAGCTCATTAGTTAAAAACTATTGAACTAAATGAACCTTTTTCTTTAACAAACTCATCTTACCAATGAACTCATCCTTTGAGCGGAAGACGAGGTTCGAACTCGCGACCTATAGCTTGGAAGGCTATCGCTCTACCAACTGAGCTACTTCCGCAATTTTATCACTATTCTTGATTTAGATTTGCGAATTAAAAAACGCAAATCACAATGCTAAAATCGTAATTCCAGTGGGGGGAGAAGGATTCGAACCTTCGAAACCGAAGTAACGGATTTACAGTCCGTCCCATTTGACCGCTCTGGAACCCCCCCATATTCTTAACTAAACCTCTCAATCTAATTAAGAATGAGCCTCCTATCGGGATCGAACCAATGACCTACTGATTACAAGTCAGTTGCTCTACCAGCTGAGCTAAGGAGGCTTATATTATCTTATTTCAATACCTCTCATAATTTCCTTTGAAGTTATGACCTTACTGTTTATCCCGATTCATCGGGACTCTACCAGCTGAGCTAAGGAGGCTTTTTCAATAAATTAAAGAACTATTTTTTAGTTCCCCATAAAGACGTTTGCTTAAGGGACTGCAAAACTACGAAAATTAACACTTGAACAAAATTTTTTTCAAAAAAAAATCGATGAATTTTGAACTCACCGATTTTTTATATTTAGTGGCTTTAAAACCACGTATTTAACTTTTCTAATTAATTATCTGATTTACCAAATCTTTGTGATTGCTTTCATGTGATCTAATTTTATCTTTATGTTTCTTGATTTGCTTTCTCAAACACTCAATAGAAAGATCTGTTGCTTCCTCAAAACTTTTACATTCTTCTTTGGCAAATAAAGTGTTCCCAGGTATCATCAGTTTAATTTCAACTTTTTTATTGGTTTCCTCCGTCACATTATCTACTCTTAAATAAACTTCTCCACTAATAATCTGATCATAAAATTGATCCAGTTTATTAACCTTTTTTTGAATAAATGCCAACAACTTTTGGTCAGCATCAAAATGGATTGATTGAATTCCAATTTTCATTTTTCCTCCTTTTTTTAAGCCTTTGGATGAGCTTGTTTATAAATTGATTTTAGCCTTTCTATTGAATTATGCGTATAAACCTGGGTAGCGGCTAAATTAGAATGCCCAAGCAATTCTTTAATTGCATTAATATCTGCGCCTTTATTTAAAAGACTTGTTGCGAAAGAGTGCCTCAGAACGTGAGGACTTTTTTTATCTAGAGTGGATATGGTTGACAAATATTTTTGCACTAATCGATAAATTAATTTTGGATAAGCCGCAGCACCTGTATTTGTAACGATCAATAAATTCGAATTATTGGAAAATTCTTGTTTATTTTTTTCCAAATTATAATTTTCGATTAAGCTAAATAAAGATTGATTCACAGGTACGATTCTTTCTTTATTTCTTTTTCCTAAAACTTTAATCGTTCTTTCCTGTGCCTTTACTGAATTTATCGTGAGATTAAGTAATTCGCTCAATCTTATTCCGGTTCCAAAAAGTAATTCAATGACCATTTTATCTCTCAATCCGGAGAAATCATCACTAAAAGAATTTTCACTATCTAATAAACTATTGAGCTTTTCATCAGGAATAAAAGTCGGTAATTTCTTAGCTACTTTTGGAGTTTGAACTTTGATTACTGGATTCTCGGTAAGAAAATTTTCCTTTATCAAGAATTTATAAAAAGATCTCAACGCAGAGATTTTCCTGTTGATTGATCTGGCATCAATATTTTCATCCATCAAATTGACCATCCATGACCTTATGGTATGATGATTAGCCGTTAAAATTTCATTTTCTGAAGATTTTAAGAATTGATAATATTGTGAGAGGTCTTTTTTATAAGCAATTAAGGTATGTTGGGAATACCTTTTTTCGTATTGTAGATATTTTAAATATTGCTCTAAAAACATAAAAACTATTTGCACATTCTCTAAAAGTGAATATACAAATAGTTTATATATAGAAAAGAATTATAATCTAAAAAGATTATGATTCTTTATTCATTCCTTCTACATAGATGGCATGTTTTACTTCCATTCTTCTAGCTACAGATTTTTTCTCATAAGCTTGACGACTACGAAGTTCTCTTAAAACACCAGTCTTTTCGAATTTCTTCTTAAAACGCTTTAGCGCTCTATCGATTGATTCGCCATCCTTTACATTGATAATAATCACTTGTTAAATACCACCTTTCTATCCCTTTTAAAGTTCCGTTGGGGTTGCAAAGATAAATAAATTTTATAGAAAGAGAAAAGAATTTGACAGTTAGACTTTTACCCCTTATCTAAAACTCTTGCGATGGCAATTGCTTCAGAAATTATACTCTCTGGATAATTATTAACTTCTAATATTTTAATTGCATTTCTGTTTTTAAGTTTACCTGTTTTGATCTTATAATCAAAAGCGACAGTTTGTTCATCTACTTTTTCACTAAAATGGTATAGATCGTATTCATCCAATAGCAAATCGGCTAATTCTATATCATGCGTAGAGACAAAAACTGTATTGTTATTTTGGGATAAATAAGATAATACTGCTTTTCCCGCTGCAATTCTTTCTATGGTATTTGTCCCCTTAAATATCTCATCTAAAAGAAATAAATTAGCCTCAGGTGTCCTACTATTGTCGATCATCTCTTTTATAGAAATAACTTCTTCAAAATAGTAGCTTTTATCATTTAATAAGTCGTCGCTGATTCTTATTGCCGAATAGAGTTTAAGCCAAGGCATAGAAAATTGCTCTGCAAAACAAGTATTTAGCGTTAACCCCGTCAAAACGTTAATTCCTATGGCTCTAATAAATGATGTTTTACCCGACATATTTGAGCCGGTAAGTAAAACTGATTTATCATTTAAATAAATACTATTACTTACACATTCTTTAATTAAAGGATGATAAATTGATTCGGTTTTCATCTTAACGTTTTCATCAACTATTTTTGGATGGCAATAAACGTTTAGAGCTGATCTTAACGAGGTAATGGAAACCAAACTGTCAACCTCGCCAACAAAATCAAAAATACTTTCAACTTCATGACGCTTTTTATCCAAAACTTCTAAAACTCCAAAAAGTAAAAGTGGTTCCATCAGGAAAGCAATTTTGAATAATTCTAAAAATGCCCAAAAAATGGTTTCAAAATCTCCTTGCACTCCTGCCTCTAATCTAAATAAGAACATCTTACTTTTTAACTTAGATATCGTACTTAGAGGCTTTTCTAAATTGGGATTTAACTTTTTAAAATTGCTGTTGTTAAATAGAACTTTTGCAACCTGTTGTAATTTAAGTAATTGAGGAAGACATGCTAAATAAGGATACAGGTTATTCTTGTTCCAGTAATGAACGCCTAAATTAAATACAAAAGTAGCCAAAAAAACAAAAAATAGATGCGCATTAAAGAACATCAAAATAAAAGAAACGATACTGGTGAAAGATAATAGCTTAATCAATATAAACCATTTAGGAGGTTCGATATGATCTTCTTGAAACAGAGAACTGATATAAAAAGATTTATCATTTTTCAGCTTTGAAAGCTGAATCTGTACATCTAGTCGAAAATCTGGTCTTTGCGTAAGCAGATAAATAATCTCTTCTTTTACTTTTATTGCCTCATCTTCTCGAAAAGGAATTGTTCTAAGTTTATTGTACAGGAACTGTTGGCCAACTTTTGAAGTTGTTCTGTCTAGAAACATAAACAATTCTTGCACATCTAAATCTGCACAAGTTTTATCGCTCACAATTTGGTGAGCATTAGCGTGACCTTTCTTCTTGAAATATTTTTCTATCTGATTAAAGTTAAAATAATCATCCTTAATCTTCCCAAAAGAGCTATTTAGTTCGTTTATATTCTTATTTTTCAAATTAAAATATTCATTGTTTTTATCTATCTAACTTTCAAAGTTTTAGACTAATCTTATTAAAAAATTTTGGCTCAGTAATTGTAAAAGTATCATCAAAATGTCAAACTAAAAATTAAAAAGATTATGAAAACTCAAAATTCAATCAAGAAAGCATTTCAACTATTAATCGCATTTATTTTAGTGCTTTGCACAAATATATATGCATTTGCTCAGGATGTTCCTAAAAAAGTAGATGTTAACATAAACACAGATAGTGGTGGGTCGGTTTGGTACGGACAACCTTGGGTTTGGGCGATAGGTATTGCTGTATTTATTTTGATACTTGTTGTTATTACCAGAAGCAGTAAAAGTGATAAGGCATAAAATCTTCGAACAACTAAAAAAAAGAGGGATTTAATTTTGAAAACAAATCCCTCTTTTTTTAAGATTCTTATTTTAATATTTCTCTAGAAATAACAATCTTTTGTATTTCGCTTGTTCCTTCACCAATGGTACAAAGTTTAGCATCTCTATAAAATTTTTCTACTGGAAAATCTTTAGTGTAACCATAACCACCAAAAATCTGGATGGCTTCAGTAGCAGCTTTTACACAAACCTCAGAAGCAAAATATTTAGCCATTGCTGATTCTTTTGTCATTTTTTTACCTCTATTTTTCAAATCAGAAGCTTGATAGATCAGTAATTCCGCGGCTTCAATCTCAGTGGCTAAATCAGCTAGTTTAAAAGCTATACCTTGAAAATTTGCGATTGGTTGCCCAAATTGATGACGTTCTTTAGCATAGGCTAATGCGGCCTCATAAGCACCTTTTGCAATACCTAAAGATAGTGCTGCAATTGAAATTCTTCCGCCGTCCAATATTTTCATAGCTTGTTTAAAGCCATCACCTTCTACACCTAATAAATTTCCTTTTGGAACTTTGACATTATCAAAAATAAGCTCTGTAGTTTCAGAGGCTCTCATGCCTAACTTATTTTCTTTCTTACCAGAAGTAAAACCTGGAGTACCCATTTCAATCACAATAGCAGAAATACCTTTAGAATCTCCCTTCTCTCCAGTTCTCACCATTACAACTGCTACATTTCCCGATTTACCATGAGTAATCCAATTCTTTGCTCCGTTTACAACGTAATGATCTCCATTTAAAACCGCAGTAGTATTCATTCCTAATGCATCAGAACCTGTATTGGCCTCCGTTAAGCCCCATGCTCCTATCCATTCGGCAGTAGCCAATTTTGGCAACCACTTTCTCTTTTGCTCCTCGTTTCCGAAAGTTAAAATATGATTGGTACAAAGTGAATTATGGGCTGCTACTGAAAGTCCAATTGCACCACATACCTTAGATATTTCTTCTATTACTTTTACGTATTCGAAATATCCCATCCCAGCTCCGCCGTATTCTTCGGGAACTAAAACTCCCATTAAGCCTAACTCACCTAGTTTCTTAAAAATATCAACTGGAAAAAATTGTGCTTCATCCCATTCCATCAAGTTTGGTTTGATGTGTTTTTGCGCAAAGTCTTTGACCATTTGCGCTACCATCGTTTGGTTTTCTGATTGGGTAAAATTATATCCGTCTACTGCTAAATCGTTCGAATTCATCATTTAATAATTGGTTTTTCGCAAAATAATGAAATCAAATTCAATATTTTGTATCTTCTATGATAAACTAAATTGAGCCAAATTAGTTTTCGGTATAAATGATAAAGTTAAGTTGAGAAAAAGCTATTTTATTAGTAGGAAGCTAATGAAAAATTATTTTTAGAAAATTTCAAAAGTCTTTCTTTCGCTTTTAAAAATCTAAATTCATTAAGAAAGAAAAACCAGCAATCTCGCCATTCATCTTTTGAATCAATAAAGAAGTTGCTTCATCAGTACCTCACTATTGCTAAAATATCATCGTTTATTAATACCTTTTGGCCTTTTATAAATGCATCCTCATGCATTTCGATAGTTGCCGAGCCGCACTCTAAATCATAACGCTGTTGTATAGTTTTGTAAGGTAGTTTACTTGCTTTTTTATCGAGATAAAAGGTGTATTCATTTTATTGGCTATCATCAATCCGAATAAAAAACCTGTACTTTCTATTGCAGCAATTACATCAAAATCAATTGATTTTAACTGGCAACAAAAGTATCTACCATAACTGAACATAATTCTTGCTCTTTTAAAATAGGGCAGAAATCTGTTACCTCTCTTACAGCTGCTTTAATTCTTTTGATCTATCATTTAAGAGTAATATAGGGTGCTATTTTTTTTATTACATCTGTGTTTAAGATCATGATTTTATTTAAATCATCCAGAGCTTTGTAATCCCCATGTTGAATTCTATAATTTATGATGGCATTCATCTGCTTGTAACTTAAATAAGGGAAGGTTTTAAACTCATCAAAAGTACAATTGTTGATATTTATTTGATGTAGTTGAATATTGCTAATGATTGTTTGATTCTCTATTTGAGCATATTTTATCGAATCTAATCCCCAAACTTCTTGTAATTGTTCCTTTTTGTAAAAACCACCTAATCGATTTCTATATTTTACAATCCTTGATGCAAATGCAGGACCTATACCTTTGATTTGGGTAAATTCAGCAGAATCAGCTTTATTAATGTCTAAAATAACTTTTGGAGATGTCGATTTAACATTTTCAATTTTTGCCGTATTCATTTCTAGTGTCTTGTCTTTAAAACCAGGTGAATTTTCGTCTGGAATTTGAATATAAGGAGCTAGTTTTTCATAAGTTGATGCAGAAATAGAATACATTTTTTCAACATCTGCTTTAGTTTTGAACCTCCCTCCTTTTGCTTCGTAATTCTTAATTGTTCTTGCTTGCTTTTCTGAAAGACCTAATTTCATCCAATCTTCTATCGCTAAATTATTGGGATTAAAATTAAATAGAACCGTTTGTAGGTTTTCATTTTGAGAAAAATTTTCCTTAGTTGATTTTTCACCTTTTTGATCAAAACTTTCGATGTCCTTAATCTGAGGATCTAAAGTCTCCACTGTGATTTTTGAAGATGGAGTTATTAATTTTTCGAACAAATAAGGTGTTAAGTAAATCAATAATAGAATGATCAAAAAGACAATAATGCCTCTCAATTCTTTTCTAGTGATTTCCAAGTAATGTTTAAGTTTTTGATTCATAGCTAAATAGATGCTATAAATTTAATTTCTTACTCGCACATTTGCAATACCATAAAAGAAGTATTTTTAAGTTAAATCTTACATATTTGTAAAATGAAAATCATAACCTCCGAAGAATTTGCAAAAGCTACTAAACTCAATAAACTTAGGATGCCCGGTTTAGCTTCTTTGCTAATGGAGATTATGAAAATTAATGACATCAATGAAACCTTTGAAAAAGCGGAACAATTTGAGGGAGTTGAGTTTGTTGACGAAATTTTAAGGTTAGTAGGCGTTAAGGTTGAAGTCAGTGAAAATGATTTAAAAAATATTCCACTAGAAGGTGCATTTACAGCAATTGCTAACCATCCGTATGGAGGAATTGAAGGTTTAGTTTTAATTAAAATTTTATGCAGTATAAGACCGGATGCCAAAGTAATGGCTAATTTTATCCTCAAGAAGATACCAAACCTGAGTAATTTCTTTGTAGCTGTTAACCCTTTTGAAAATGTTGAACATTCATCAAGCATTAGCGGCATAAAAACAACTTTGACATTATTGAACAACGGAACACCAATTGGAATTTTTCCTGCCGGAGAAGTTTCTACCTATAAAATTGGGCAACAACAAATCACTGATAAATTGTGGCATCCAGTGGTTGGCAAGCTAATTAGTAAATCTAAAGCACCTGTTCTTCCTATCTATTTCCATGGAAACAATGGACTGTTATTTAATCTACTTTCGCTTATTCATCCAGCCTTAAGAACTGCCAAACTTCCATCAGAATTATTTAATAAAAAAGGACATACCATTAAAGTTAGAATTGGGAAACCTATTGCCTTTGCAGATATCCCTCAAAATGATCATATTCCAAATCTTTTAGCTTTTCTAAGAGCAAAAACTTATGCTTTAGGAGTAGGTTTAGAAAACAAAAAAAGTATTTTCAAATCCAGAGACTTATTTAAAATAAGAAATCAACCAGAAGAGATTGAAAAACCTATTGATCTGGAGTTAATGGAGAAAGAGGTGATATTTTTAAGAGAAAATTTCAAAGTTTGGACTGAAAAAAACTATGAGGTTTTTATCACACCTACTGCTCATATTCCTAATATCATTAAAGAAATAGGAAGATTAAGAGAAGTAACTTTTAGAGAGATTGGAGAAGGGACTAATAAACCCACTGATTTAGATAGTTACGATATTTACTACAATCACTTGTTTATTTGGGATTTAGAGGCTAAAATGGTGGTAGGCGCTTATCGAATAGGGAAAGGTGATGAGATTTATGATAGCTTCGGAAAAAAAGGATTTTATCTCTATGAGCTTTTTAAAATTAAATCTCAATTATACCCAGTTTTAAGAACTGGATTAGAATTAGGTCGATCTTGGATTAGAAAAGAATATCAACAAAGGCCTTTGCCTTTATTCCTTTTGTGGAAAGGTATTCTAAAATATTTAATAGATAATCCACGCTATCGATATTTAATTGGGCCAGTATCTATCAGCAATTCCTTTAGTAAGTTCTCTAAATCCTTGATTGTGAATTTCATCTATAAGAATCACTTTGATCAGGAAATGGCTCAAATGGTGAAACCCAGAAAGAAATTCAAGGTTGATTTTTCAAAAATTGATGCAGATATCCTTACTTCTTCTAGCAGCTCTTTTAAAAATCTAGATAGCCTGATTTCTGAAATTGAAACCACACATATAAAAGTTCCAGTATTATTGAGACAATACATTGCATTAAATGCGAAAATCATCTGTTTTAATATCGACCCTAAATTTTCGGATTGTTTAGACGGATTTTTAGTTCTTGATCTTGAAAACGTCCCTTTAGACATGTTAGAAAAATTAGGTAAAAACCTGTAATTGTATTCTGAAAAAACTATTTCTTATTTGTTTGTAATAATTTCAGCTAAGTTGATACTAATTGTACAAGCAATTAACACAATGAAAAGTAGAGAATTATCTAACTTAGATTTAAACAAGAATCATCAGCTAAACCGAATAGCTTATATAGGAATGCTATTAACTAGTATTGTCCTCCTCATGTTAAAAGATTATTCAACAGCAACAATAATGGCTAGTCTAGCTTTAGTGTTTGACCCTTTTAATCCTGAAGTTTCTTTTGGAAAAAGACCTATCTGGCAGAAATTATGGTTAATTAGCCACTTAATTTTTGTGTTTGTAGCCTTTGGAATAGAAATCACCAGATAAGATTTATCATTTGAACGAAGCCAAATTTATCCAAGAAATAAATCAATGTAAAGGAATGATACTGAAATTAATCAGTCTCTATGCCTATTCCATTGACGACCGAAATGATCTTTATCAAGAAGTTCTTTTGAACGCTTGGAAAAGTATCCATTCATTTCAAGGAAAATCAAAATTTAGTACTTGGTTATATCAAGTGGCGTTAAACACCATTTTAACCTTCAATAGAAAAAATAAGAAGCCAATCAACTATTCCGATACCATGGAAGATTTAATAGTTCCAGTAGCGCCGCAAAGCGAAAAAAGAGAAGATATTCAAAGACTCCATCAGGCTATAAGACAACTGAATGAAACCGATAGAGTGATTATCACACTGAATTTGGAAGGATATGAAAACCCTGAAATTGCTGATATTTTAGGTATTACTCCAAATTATATCGGCGTTAAGCTTTTCAGAATAAAAAATCAATTACAAACCCTTTTAAAACAGATCTGATGGACTTAAAAGAAATTTGGAAAGCTACAGAAGCCTCCTCCGAAAAACTTCCGGAGATCAACAGCATTGATCAGTTAAATAGCAAAGGCTTAAAAAATCCTTTGAAAAAAGCGAAAAGAATGTTGGGCAAAAATATAATTTACAGTGTAGTCATTGGCTTGCTGTATATTCCTATCTTATTCATTTATCAATATTGGCAAATACAATTATTCTTGGGTATTACACTAATTTTCACCGCTTGGGCAGGCTATTCGGGCTTCAAACTTTACCAAACCATAGAACCCAATGTAACCGCTAATAACCTTCTTAGCGAGTTAAAAAGAGTGGTTTATACTTTAGAAGAATGGATTAAGATCCAATGCAAAGTAGCTCTATTTATATATCCTGTTAGTGTTGCAGGCGGTTATTTTTTAGGCGGAGTAATTGGCTCTGGAAAAACCGTTGATGAGTTCATGAACCGTCCCTTTGTCGTTTACGCACTCATCATTACTATCATTATTTTAACACCTATTTCTTACTATCTATCAAAATGGATGTTCAAATATTTATTTGGAAATACCATTAAACAAATGAAAAAATTAATTGATGAGTTAACAGAAACAAATAATTAGAAATGTGATAAAAAATCAATCATTGAATTTATCATCATAGCATTAGATATCATATATCTTAAAAATCTAACTACCAATTTTGCTCCTTATGTTTTATTAGCAGTGGTGGTTCTATTAATCGCGAACTTTTAGAGGGACGCGACGTACGCTTTACTCCTTGCCTCGTGAAAAACGATGCTGCGGTGATCCGCTGCCATTGCTAATTCATTAACAAAATAAAAAAAGCATCGCCTTCCATTTTTCTTGTTGCTTAACAAACAACAAGCTAACTTCATAGCTATTCAGACTCTTATAACCAATTATTTAACGGTAGCAGATACTTTTTGACTGGTATGAGCAGAAAAATAACCTAATGCCCCATTGTCAAAATTAGAATCTGGATTTGCGGGCGAAGTTGGTGGACCTCCGTTACCTGCAATTTGCGAAATAGCGAAAAAATAACGGTAAATCAACTCATCAATACATTGAAAATCTAAAGTTATTTTATCTCCCGATTTTATTTCAGGATCAGAATTAAAAATGGTATTGGTTACATTGTTTCCATCATTAAACCGATCACTGTCTACATAATAAGCATTTCTAATCTCTCCGTTTATGTTTAAAACGTAGTTATATTGATTAGCTATTTTAGCTGGATCCTTATAATGTACTTGAAGGTATTTTCTCTTATTGGTAAAAAAAGTCAATTCGGTTACTGATATTGAGTCTAATTTTACAGGTTGGGGCATAGTTGAATTTGCTGTATATATTTTACCGTTTATATTTACTTTAATAGTGTACTTTTTACCTGGCTTACCTACGAATTGATTTGAATAATAATTACCTAAAAGGTTAGCTTGTTCTGTAAAAGTATAAGTGCTTCCTCCTTCTTCTGTCACACTGATATTGGCTCCATTTATTGAAACTGCTGTATTATTATCATTAAAGGATTTAGTTTTAGTTACTTTAACAGTTTGTAAACCATTATTCACCACATTTGCTTCAATCACCACATTGGGATTTGCGTTATTCAGATTTATATCGATAATATCCTCACAAGAATTAAAGAGTGTCAAAACTCCTAAAAGAAGAAAAGATAGATAAGCTATTTTGTTTTTTTTCATCTTTTAAAATTTAAAGTTCCAGGTAACTGAAGGAATGATACCAAATAACGAGGTTTTTACAACTTGCGTTTTATTTGCATTATTAGGATCTTCTCTGAAATCTATAGAAAAAGCATTTTTACGATTGTAAACATTGTAAATTCCAAAAGACCAGCTCGATTGATATTTCTTTCCAGGTTTACCTTCTAGAGTTGCTGATAAATCCAAACGGTGATATGCTGGTGTGCGATATCCGTTTTTTTCGGTATAGTAAAAAACTGTAGAGCCTCCCAATTGGTATTTCCCACTCGGAAAAGTAACTGCGGTACCTGTGCTGTAAACGAAAGTTGAAGAAAGGGTCCATCTTTTACTCGCTTTATAAATTCCTACTAATGAAAGATCATGTGTACGATCTTGCTTCGCGTTAAACCAGTTCCCATTGTTTATCTGGTCAAATTGTCTTTCGGTCTTAGCTAAAGTATACCCAATCCAACCATTAAAATCGCCAAATCTTTTTTTTAGAAATAACTCAATACCGTATGCTCTTCCATCGCCATATAATAAATCAGCTTCTACATTTTGGTTCCCTCTTAAGTCGGTCCCATTTCGGTATTCAATTTGATTTTGCATCCGTTTATAATATACCTCTGCCGAAAACTCATAAGTATCATCCTTGAAATTTGCAAAATATCCTGCCGAAACCTGATCTGCAATCTCTGGTTTGGTATTGTTGCTATTCATGATGTATAAATCTGTTGGAGAAGTTGAGGTAGAATTCGACATTAAATGTAAATTTTGCGTGTTTCTAGTGTAAGAAGCTTTGATTGCTTTTGATTCACTCAATTGAAAACTCGCTGATAGGCGAGGCTCTAAATTTAAATAGCTTTTAACGGCTTGACCAGAAGAATAAGCTGTAGAGTCGATGGTATTTCCTTGTTTATCATACGTTTTAAATGTCCCTGGACCTAAAAGTGTAAAAGAGCTCAACCTCACTCCATAAACTAAATTAATTTTATCACTTAAATGGTACTCATCAGATACGTATCCCGCTAATTCCAGTCCTTTTCTATTTTGAATGGTAGTTTGATTTACACTAGAATTGCCAGAAGAGGTTAATTTACCAGGAGCAATGGTATGATGAATGGCATTGATTCCATATCTCAATTGGTGTTTCAAACCTGCAGAATATTGATAATCTTGTTTAAGATTGATATCCCGAATAGAAGAGTTTACTTTAAAATTATTGTCTTTTAGTAAATTTTCTATCACATAATTATAATTGCTATAAATTAGCGAAGTATTAGAAAACAACCTACCAGATATAATGTGATTCCACCTTAAAGTACCTGTTGCATTGCCCCACTCGAATCCGAAGGAGTTATTTAAACCAAGTTTGTCTCGACCAAAATATCCCGATAGGTAAACAATATTTTTATCATCTAGTTGAAGATTAGCTTTGGCATTTAAATCGTAAAAATATAAGGTGTTATTTTTTAAAGCAGTATCTGGAGATAATGCTAAAAAGGCATCAGCATAAGTTCTTCTGCCGCTTATCATAAAAGAACTTTTATTTTTCTTAAAAGGTCCTTCAACTTTTAATCTGGATGATATCAATCCTAAACCTCCTTCTAGGGTATATTCCTTTTTGTTTCCATCATTCATTTTGATGTCTAAAACAGAGGATAATCTACCTCCATATTGAGCAGGCATTCCTCCTTTGTAGACGGTCACATCTTTAATCGCGTCAGAATTGAATGTGGAAAAGAATCCCAAGAGATGTGAAGCATTATAAACAGGCGCTTCATCTAATAAGATTAAATTTTGATCAGTTGATCCACCACGGACGTAAAACCCTGAATTACCTTCACCTGCAGATTTAATTCCTGGCAATAGTTGTAGCGTCTTCAAAATATCTCGTTCGCCAAATAAAACAGGAATATTTTTTAAATCCTTAACATCTAGTTTTTGAACACCCATTTGAGGATTTACCACGTTGTCATTCCTTTTTTCTGAAGTAACCACTACTTCTGCTAATTCGTTGGCAGAATTTAAGTTTATATCCAACTGCATGTCACTTTTTATATCTATCTCTTTTTCAATTGTTTTATAGCCTACATAACTAAAAAACACTTGATAATGCCCTTCTGGAATGCTTAAAGAATAAAAACCGTAAGCATTTGAAATTGAAGCATTAGCTGAAACCCCATTAACTTTGACAGAGCACCCAATTAATGTTTCGCCAGTCTGACTATCTCGAATTGTTCCACTTAAAATGATATTTTTTTGCGCAAATAGATGTGTAAAAGTTACTATTAGAAAGAAAGTTGTGAAATAAAATTTTACGAATTTCAAAATATAAATTTTAGTTAAGGTTTAGCTTTTCATTAGAGTAAACATGGCGAATTTTATTACATAGTCTTAAATTTTAATATTTCTTTAAAGATAAAGTAGATAAAGTCATACTAATTTTACATTAAATAATCATTCGAGAAACATAAAATGCGTTATTTAGTTTGTATAAAAAAGAAAATTATGAAAACTCAAATTAAACTTCTTAGTAGTATAGTGCTACTTTTTATGTCAGTACAGTTATTCGCACAGACTGACAAGAGTAAAAGACCAAGCCCCCCTGATAAAGTAAGCGAAACATTAAAATCAGGAGTGATGGTGTCTATAGATTATAGTCAGCCTTCCGTTAAGGGAAGAGCTATCGGAAAAGAAATTGCTCCTTACGGGGAAATTTGGAGAACTGGCGCAAATGAAGCCACCGTTTTTGAAGTCAATAAAAATGTGAAAATTAATGGTCAAACGCTTCCTGCCGGTAAATACGGTTTATATAGTATTCCAGGAGAAAAAGATTGGGTATTTATCTTTAATAAAACTTGGAATCAATGGGGAACTAACTACAAAGAAGCTGATGATGCATTAAGAGTTACCGTGAAAACAGAAAAATCTTCGAAGTTTATTGAAAAAATGACTTTTAAAATTGAGAAAGACGGAGAAGTAGAATTGATGTGGGGTAATGTTCAAGCAGAGTTTAAAGTGAAATGAATTAATTTAATAGAATAAAAGAAGTGGTTCAAGACCATTTCTTTTATTCTTCTTTAGGTTTCTTCACCTTATCCTTTACAATAAAAAGTTCTTCTGGCAAATCCATCTTCTGCATCTTTTTTCCTTGTCTTTGCTCCAATTTTTTAATGATATCCAGTTCCAATTCGGTAGAAAAAGTTAAAGCCAGCTGGTCTTCTTGGGTATCATCTCTTAATAAAAGACGTTTGGTATAAATCATTTCATCTTCAGGGATATCAAAATGTAATAGGCAAGGAAATTCACTTACGGTTAGATTTTCAGCATCTTCATTTACTACTATTAAAACTCTCGCTTTAGGCGATAGTTTAAAATCCTCCAATTCTCCAAAGTTTAAATCACTCAATCCTGCTGATTTAAAAACAGCAATCTCACCTTCAAAATCATGAGAGAGCTTCTTTAAGACTGTTTCGGCAGTAAATTTGGAATTTACAAACACAATCACTTTTTCAAAAACCTCTTTGTCTGCCATCAGCATTTCTAGCAGATACAACTTCGTACTGAAGTTAGGAACCAAGTATAATAACTGCTCAACGGTGTTCAAGTCGTTATCTCCAAAATCCTCCACCTCAATAATGTTGGGCATCTCTATAAAAGTAGCATACATTTTCTCCAGCCTATCATGCATTACTGATGAGCATACTAAAAACTGTGATTTCCGAACACTTCTTGCGAGTTCATTGGTAGGTAATGTCAAACCTTTTTTTATAATGATATCCGCATCATCCACCACAAAAAGTAAAATCTTATTTAAGTTTAAACCCAATTTCAAATAAGCTGCTCTAGCTCTTTCGGGTGTTGCCACAATAATATCCACACCATCTGTTAGCTCTAAAACTTGTGTATCTATGCTTGCTCCGCCAGCAAATAAACCTAAAAAACGCAAATCACGATTACGATTTAAAGTGTGGAACTGATCTAATACTTCTTCGCCAGTTTCAATATCAGGTACGAGATATAAAACACGAGGGGCAATTTCTTCGGTAAATTGAATTTTATTGAGCGCTGCCAACACACAAGTGGTGGTTTTTCCGCAGCCATCCGGACCGATGGCTACTAAATCCTGTCCTCCGTTAATCCTTGGTAAAAGAATAGATTGTATCTCGGTTGGGCTTAAATACCCATTATTGGTCATTGCAGAGAGTAATTGCTTACTCAGTTTCAATTTATCTAAAGTTGCCATATAAGTTGCAAAACTACGTAAGTTTTAACTTGATACTTATAATTAATTAAAATTGACAAAAAATCATCTCTTATTTAAAGTGAAATTCATTATTAAGTGTAGTTAGTTATTATGTTTTACAAATAATTAATATGGTTACCTATAATTTACAACGATCGTATTTATAGTACATTGATTAGTAGTAAACCTTAAATTAATAGAGAATAAAGTTCAAAACTTAGATTCATTACTATCTTTGCTCTATCTTAAATCTAAAAGAATTAATATTTTGACATTAATATTCATTTAATTAATTTCAGTCTTTTGCAAGATTATACTTATGAATAACGCCAAAACATATCTATCTAAAATAGTTTACAATAAATTTTTCTGGCAAATTTTTCTAGCCATTTTTATGTTGGCTATGGCTATATTCTTTATTAAACAAGAACATATAGAGGTTTTAAAAATAAGAGAACAGTTAGACCAGAGTAATCCATTTTATATTTTGTTGGGTGTCCTATTAACCGTTATCTATATTTTTGCTCAAGGGTTTATGTATATCTATAGCTTTAAAGCTCTTAATAAAGTTATTTCTTTAAGACTTGCAGTAAATCTTTTTTTGAAGCGAAATTTAGTGAGTATTTTTTTGCCTGCCGGTGGATTTTCTTCTCTTGCTTTTTTCACAAAAGACATCGAATCTAAGGGAATCACAAAATCCCAAATACATTTAGCTTCAACTATATTTGGTTTTTGTGGAATTTTATCTGTGGTTTTGGTTGCCATTCCTGTTTTAGGAACAGCACTTCTTTTTACCCATTTAGGTACAGCAGAATTATTAGGATTTGTATTTCTTATTTTATTAACTGGTTTTTTTATCTTTTTAATTTATTCTATAGCAGTAAAAGGTAAAGCCTACCAATGGCTTACTAGATTTAAACCCTCCCTATCTACCATACTAGATGACATGGTAGATCAAAAAATAATTAGAGCACAATTTTGGAGAACACTCATAGTTTCTATCGTAATAGAGTTTATTGGTATTGCACATTTATATGTATGTATGCTGGCGTTAGGTTTTAATGCAAGTTTACCGGCCTCCATCATTGGTTATATTGTAATGGTGATTTTACTCATAGCCTCTCCATTTCTAAGAGGACTTGGGGCCATAGAAATATCCTTAACCTTAGTTTTACAACAGTTTGGTTTTCCTATAATTGCGGCAGCTACAATCACATTATTATTCAGGTTTTTTGAATTTTGGATTCCTCTTGTTGCTGGCTTGTTAAGTTTCCTAACTAAAAAAGACAACCTTGTCTTAAGAATTCTACCTGCTAGTATTATCTTGATTTTAGGTGTCGTGAATATCATCTCGGCTATTACTCCTGCTATTCCATCAAGATTAAGGTTAGTTAAAAATTTACTTCCAGAAGAATTAATAACCACCAGCAACTCTTTGGTTTTAGTTTTTGGATTAGTACTCGTCATCATCAGTATATTCCTACTTCAAGGATCTAAAAGAGCCTGGTATACAGCACTATCAATAACTGTATTTTCGTTAATTGGACACTTAATCAAAGCTGCAGATTATGAAGAAGCCATTTTAGCATTTATTGCCGCATCTTCATTGCTTTACACTAAGAACTCTTATAAATTAAAACCGCATCCTAAGCTTGTCTATTTTAATTATACAATTATTTTTTCCGCAATAATGGCTTTATTAGCCTACGGCGTATTGGGTTTTTATTTTATAAATAAAAAACATTTTGGAATTGAATTTCATTTTATTGATGCACTTGAGGCTGTCCTCAAGCTTTTATTTTTAATAGACGATAAAGCCATTATCCCGCTTACGAAATTTGGTTTAAGATTCGAACAATCAATATATATATCAGGAGCTGCAATTATCTTGTTTGTTATCTACAGCTTTTTGAGACCCTATTTCACCAAACCTTATAATTCTGAGGAAGAATTTGAAATAGCTAAAAAACTAGTTCATGATCATGGTACTTCAGCACTAGATTATTTTAAGACTTATCCTGACAAATTTTTATTTTTCAATGATACTAAAACTGCATTCATCAGCTTTAAAGTGACGCGTCATTTTGCTGTGGTGTTAGAAGACCCTGTTGCTGCAAATGATGATGAAAAGCTAGAAATGATTCATTTATTTGAAGAATTTTGTCAGCAAAATGGATTTATTAGCACTTACTATAGAATCCCACAAAAATCTTTAGCGTTATATACATCTATTGGTAGAAAATCCATTCCAATTGGAGAAGAAGCCATTTTAAATTTAGATGAATTTAAGTTAGAAGGTGGAAAAATGAAAACTACCAGAAGTGCCATAAGCCGATTAACCGCAGAAGGTTACGAACTTAAGGTTTATACAGCACCCATTAGAGAAGGCTTATTACAAAAGTTAGAAATCGTATCCAATACTTGGATAAAAGAACTTGGAGAAAAAGAAGTGGCTTTTACGCAAGGAATATTTGATAAAAGTATTTTGAAAACACAAACTATCTTAACGATTGAAGATCAGGAAGAAAAAGTTTATGCATTTTTAAATATTATACCTGATTATGCAGCAGGCGAAGCTACTTATGATCTTATAAGAAAAATTAAGGATGGTCCAAATGGAGTGTTAGATATGTTATTAGCCAAAACTTTCCTTTATTTGAAGGAAGAAGGTTTTAAATCCGTCAACATGGGATTGGCCCCAATGTCTGGTATGGAGAATGTAAATTTTACCCAAAAAACCATAAAATATGCTTATGAGAATTTAAAAGCATTTGGACAGTTTAAAGGATTAAGGAAATACAAAGAGAAATTTTACCCAAATTGGGAAAAGAAGTATTTAATTTATAGCCATAATTACCACCTGCTGCAGGTTCCTGCTGCTTTAAAAAGAGTATCTAAAGGAAGTTGAAAGCAAAATTGTAAGTAAAAATTATAGTCCTTTGATAATTGCTTTTGAAACCACTAAAATATCATCATTAAAGTGATGATTGCCTGGTAAAATTATTTTATGTACGAATTCCGTTTCTTTTAAACCTAGCTTAAAATCATTGTCATCACTGGCTCCAAAAATACAGCTAACTGGTATTTTTAATTTCATTAACTCAGGATATACCTTGTATTTTTCTGAATTAGATGGACCTCCGCTACTTAACATTCCCATTAATTTCACTTCAAAACCTGTAGAATAACCTGGCGATAGCAAAACCATTGCATCCAATTTATCTGAAAGCTTTTTGGATAAATTTGCGGGTAAAAAAGAACAGACATCGGCACCAAAAGAATAACCTACGATAATAAATGACTCTTTATTCCATTCTTTTAAATATTGATCTAAAATTATTTGAACATCTTTCCCAAATTGTAAGGGAGTTTTCTTGTCCCAAAAATATTTTTTTGAATCAAAAGCAATAAATGGATATCCGTTTCTTGCTAATTCATTTGTTAATTGAGTAGAAAAACTATTCCAGCCACCATCTCCAGTAATAAATAGGATGATTGGCTTATTCGTGTTTTTAGATTGCACATGAATTGGATAGGCAGAAATATCAAATTTTGTTTGAGCGTTGGCTTTGTTTGATAGACTAAGCGTAATTAAACAGATAAAAATGGTAATAAAAATTTTCATGATGATTTTAAACTTTTACTCTTATAATTGAGTTTTTAAAAAAAATTTGAATAGTAAAATACTAAACAAACGCTTTATTATTAGATGTAATATGCTTTTCTAACCTTTAATTTCAAAATCAGAATATCTGCAGATTTTACAACTAAATAAGAGATCGCTTTCAATATATAAATTGAAATTTTATTTTTTTGGTCTTCTCTTAAATTTAAAACTGTTGATAATGATTTGATAAGAAGATTCTTTGTAATGATGATCACCGGGAAGCGACTCCACAAAAAAGTTATTCCGTTTAAGTTCAATTAAAGGTTTAGAAGATTCATCTTCTCCATAAAAACAATAAGTTGGAATCTGAATTTCTTCTACTTCTTTGAAAACCTTAAATTCACGGTTATCACTACCAATGTTTAACAAATCCGAAGTATGCACTACAAAATCTGTTGAAGCAAACGGTGAAAGCAACACCAATGAGTGCACTCTATTTTTAAGGTTTAAAGACAAACGATTGTAAATAAACGGTACAACATCGGCCCCAAAAGAGTAACCGCATAAAACGACTCTTCTCGAATGGTATTCTTTTAAATAAATATTAATCAATGAAGCAATATCATGAGCTGTTTTCTCTGGCGTTTTCTTATCCCAAAAATAACTTCTTGAATTAAAACCTACAGTATTATAACCATTATTTGCAAAAGCTATGGCTAATTTGTCATTAAAATCTAACCAACCACCGTCGCCAGAAAATAGAAAAACTAAGGATTTTTTAGTTTGTATTTTAGAGGGATAGGTAATTACTGGTAAATCAAAATCAGTTCTTTTTATACCACCATTTTTAGAAAATACATTTTTTGATAAAAGGCTACAACTATTTAAAAAAAATAGAAATAAAGAAGAAATAACCATCAAATAAATGGATTTTAAATTTCTTTTATGACTACTTAGAAAAAGGTTCATCTTAATTT
>JAHJVW010000145.1 GCA_018828585.1 Bacteroidota bacterium | reverse complement strand
TTGAAATTTATATTTTAAAAAATATGACACACTAAATATGATGATCGTGAATTGTCAGTGGTTGGACGCTAAATTTAAATATAGAAAAATTCATTTTTATCAAATTTAAATTAAAGTAAGAGGAATTAGCTCATTAAAAAATTAGACATTACTTTATGAGATTTCAAATATTAAATAGAGAACACGAATTCAATGTAATCCGATTTAGGTATATATTTTTCGCATCAGCAATCATCCTTATTGCTTTTAAGTTTTATACCTCACATGCCAACTATAAAACTTATTTGCATCATAGAATTGAAGTGCTAGATTTAATAGAACGGAATTCATTGAAAACAAAGGTTATTGAGAATGGGAAACTAGATTCTCGAATTCAATCTACTTATGTGATTAAAGCCAAATCATATCTACAGTATTTTATTTTGGAATTTAATCCTGACGAAAGAATGCCATTCTCTTTTTATTTCCTTTTTAATTACTTAATTATTGCTTCTATTGTATTTTATGCTTTAAGGAATTCAAGTAAAGAAAAGATTTTTACTAGAGAATTATTGGATGGCCTGACTTATTTGAGGATTTATATAATTGTAATGATGTTAGCAAAATTCGCTCAATGTTTTCTATTAAAGAATTATGTAGAAAAAATTGCGGAACAAAAAGTATACTATTATGTGGCAAAAAATTTAGATATCGTTGAGTATCAGTTTTATTTATTGATAGCTTTATTTTTAATCACTTTCGTAAAAGAAGGAATAAGGTTACAAATGCAAGAGGATCTAATTATTTAAGGATATGCCGATAATTGTGAATTTAGATGTGATGATGTCAAGGCGGAAAATGTCTTTAAATGAATTGAGCGAAAGAGTTGGCATTACACAATCTAACTTATCGATTTTAAAAACCGGCAAAGCAAAAGCAATAAGGTTAGAAACACTAGAAACTATTTGTAAAGTATTAGATTGCCAACCTGGAGATATTTTAGAATATCAATCCTAATAAATATCCGAAAGCTTAAATGTTTCATAAAGACGAATTCCTTTTTCTGTCATATGTAAGGTACAACATTCGTTAACCGAATCGTGTTCTAAAATCAAAATGTAATTTTTTTCTTCTGCTTCTTTCAAAAATGCTGCCTTCTCAACCAAAGTTTTCATTGGAAACATATCATAAGACATCACAAAGGGTAGTGGAATATGACCAACAGAAGGTAATAAATCAGCCATATAAACCAAAGTTTGTCCATTAAAATTAAGCTGTGGGAGCATCATCGCTTCTGTATGACCATAAGCAAACCGAACTTTAATGTTAGTGCTAAACTGAAATCCATCTTCATTTGGGATGAGTTTTAACTGTCCGCTCTGTTGAATAGGTAAAATGTTCTCTTTTAAAAAAGATGCTTTCTCTCTTTGATTTGGATTTATAGCCCAATCCCAATGTTTTTGGTTGCTCCAGTAGGTTGCATTCTTAAATGCAGGTTTTAATATCCCATCTTCTTTGATTATAGCGCCACCGCAATGATCAAAATGTAAATGGGTCAAAAAAACATCTGTGATATCATCTTTTGAAAATCCAGCATTGGTAATAGACTGATCTAAGCTGTCGCTACCATGCAAATAATAATGACTTAAAAACTTTTCATCTTGTTTATGGCCAATCCCAGTATCCACTAGTATTAACCTATTATCATCCTCAATCAATAAGCAACGCATAGCCCAAGTGCAAAGATTATTTTCATCTGCAGGATTAGTTTTATTCCAAATAACTTTAGGTACAACACCAAACATTGCACCACCATCGAGCTTAAAAAACCCGGTTTCAATTTTGTGAATTTTCATATCAACAAGTTAGTTATTTTTTTGAAAAGTATAATTTCCTCCATTTTTTAATCATGCCTTTTAAGTTATTTTCATTCTTTTAAATTAATTTAATTAAACTTCATAATTTATTCATGAATTTTGTTTAATAAAAAAGCCATTCAGTTTATGAATGGCTTTTTAATGCTTTTAATAAAGAACTTATAAATGAATGACCTCTCCATAAGCATCAGCTGCAGCTTCCATAATGGCTTCACTCATGGTTGGATGTGGATGAACAGATTTAATAATTTCCATTCCAGTAGTTTCCAATTTACGAGCTACCACTAATTCTGCAATCATTTCAGTTACATTAGATCCAATCATGTGAGCACCTAATAATTCACCATATTTTGCATCAAAAACAAGTTTAACAAATCCATCTTTTGCTCCGGCGGCACTTGCTTTACCCGATGCTGAGAAAGGAAATTTACCAACTTTAATTTCATAACCAGCTTCTTTAGCCTTTTTCTCTGTCATGCCAACTGAGGCAATTTCTGGAGAACAATAGGTACAACCAGGAATATTATTATAATCTAATGGTTGTGGATGATGGCCTGCGATTTTTTCAACACAAATGATTCCTTCTGCTGATGCAACATGAGCTAAAGCTTGTCCAGAAACAATATCACCAATAGCATATACACCTTCAATATTAGTTTTATAGAATTCGTCGGTTAAAACTTTTCCTTTGTCGGTTTTTACGCCAACTTCTTCTAAGCCTATTCCTTCTAAATTAGGGGTGTAGCCAACCGCTGATAAAACAATTTCGGATTCTAGAATTTTTTCTCCAGTATCGGTCTTGATAGTTACCTTACATAAATCACCAGATGAATCAATTTTTTCTACTGAAGACTTTGTCATGATTTCTATACCAACCTTTTTGAACGATCTGGTCAACTGTTTAGAAATATCTTCATCTTCTACAGGGACAATATTATCCATAAATTCAACAATGGTTACTTTAGTTCCCATGGTAGCATAAAAATAGGCGAACTCGACACCAATTGCACCAGAACCCATTACAATCATGCTTTTAGGCATCTTTGGTAAAGTCATCGCTTCGCGATAACCAATTACTTTTTTACCATCTTGTTTGATGTGTGGTAATTCTCTTGATCTACCGCCAGTTGCTAAGATGGTATTTTTCGCACTGTAATCTTTGATCGAGCCATCAGCAGCGGTCACTTCAACTTTTCCTTCTTTTTTGATTTTCCCGAATCCATTAATAACATCAATTTTATTTTTTTTCATCAAAAATTGAACGCCTTTACTCATGCCCTCCGCAATATTTCTACTTCGTTTCACCACAGCCTCAAAATCTGCTGATGATTCGCTAACATGAATGCCATAATCGGCTGCATGATGAATATATTCAAATACCTGGGCACTTTTAAGAAGTGCTTTAGTTGGTATACATCCCCAATTTAAACAAACGCCTCCCAGAGATTCTTTTTCTACAATAGCTGTCTTTAAGCCTAATTGAGAAGCTCTAATTGCAGCCACATAGCCACCAGGACCGCTGCCAATAACAATCAAATCGTAATCCATATTTAATAATTAAGTTCTAACCTTTATAG
>JAHJVW010000144.1 GCA_018828585.1 Bacteroidota bacterium | reverse complement strand
TATATTTACGTTATACGCAGTTGGGTTTGAGAATCAATTTAGGTTTTTAGACAAACTGACGTTGGGCGTAAGGCTACCAGCGACCGTGTAAACCTGAACAGATAGAAAAATGGACGATAATAACGATACTAAACGACTTTCACGACTAATTGCAATTTTGACAATTTTGCAAACGAAACGGCTTTTGACAGCTTCGGGATTAGCGAATAAATTTTCAGTAAGTAACAGGACAATTTACAGAGATATAAAAGCATTAGAACAAGCAGGTGTTCCTATTTTAACAGAAGACGGAAAAGGTTATTCTTTAATGGAAGGTTACAGAATACCGCCAGTAATGTTTACCGAAAGCGAAGCCAATGCCTTAATTACAGCCGAACAACTCATTTTAAAAAATAAAGACGCTTCATTTGTAAAAGAATATTCGGAAGCCATCAATAAAATAAAATCTGTTTTACGCAACAACACTAAGGACAAAGCAAACTTACTTTCCGACCGAACTATATTTAGACAAAATGCAGACAACGACAGAACAAGTAATTATCTAACAACATTACAATTAGCCTTGACAAATTTTAACTTTGTCAAAATAAAGTATCATTCACCCGACACCAACCAAACAACGGAAAGAACAATTGAACCCTTTGCCATTTACAGCACACAAGATAATTGGTTACTCATTGCTTTTTGCTCACTACGGAAAGATTTTAGGGCATTTCGTTTGGATAGAATTCAAAACTTAGCCACACAAAATGAACAGTTTGAACCACATAAAATAACCTTGCAGGAATATTTTGAAATTTGCAAGGAAAAATATTTTTCACAACCCTTGACATAGGGCTGTCGCAACACCATTTTAGTTTTGTGGCTTAACTAAAAAATATTTCAAAAATGAACAAAGTAAAAATTGACCCTTTTAAAGTAATCGGCATTTCTGTAAGAACCACAAACGAAAACAATCAGGCTGCAAAAGATATTGCAGATTTGTGGGGTAAGTTTATGAATGAAAAAATTTTGGGAGCAATTCCAAACAAAATTGACAACACGGTATATTCCATATACACAGATTACGAAAGTGACCACACAAAACCATACACGACAATTTTGGGTTGCAGGGTAGAAAATTTAAACGACATTCCCAACGGAATGATTGGCAAGTCGTTTGACGGTGGAAACTATGTAAAACTATCTGCCAAAGGGGATTTAATGAAAGGACTTATAGTAAACAAATGGACAGAAATTTGGGAAATGGATTTAGACAGAGTGTTTTCAGCAGACTATGAAGTTTTTGGCGAAAAAGCACAAAATCCGACAGACGCAGAAATTGACTTTTTAATTGCTGTAAAATAGATAAAATGGTTGAGCAACTTTATAACTATTATCTGAATAAAGAAGAGCCAAACAAGAGTTGCTTGCTTGCGTTACGAAGTATTATTCTTGACCAAGACACAAATGTTACTGAAACGCAGAAGTGGGGAATGCCCTGCTTCTGCTTTAAGAAAAAAATGTTTTGCTATTTGTGGACAGATAAAAAGACGGACGAACCGTATATTCTTATGGTAGAAGGAAAATACCTTGACCACCCCGAATTAGAAGAAGGCGACCGTTCCCGAATGAAAATTTTCAGAGTTAATCCAAACAAAGATTTGCCCATAAAAACAATAAAAAGTATTTTGCAAAAAGCATTGGACTTATATAAGAAAGGAACAATAAAAATCAAAGAATGAGCGCCAGAAAAGCACATACGCCTAATCGAGTAGACGGCTCTGCCAGAAACCTGACAGAGTGCGCCTCTCACACCTCCATACCCATTCACATGCGTTCAGGGCAGGCCAAACGGTTCTCGTATACGGCGGTTCGCAAATTGATGGGTTGAGTTTAATGTAAATTTCCAGCATTGGGATGTAGCCTTTCTGCTTTAGCCGTTTAATTCTTATTGTAGTGTTAAGAATTGGGCTTTGCGCCATCCTCCTTTTCTTATCCTGCTCCATGCATAAGCATGGTCGGCATCTACTCCTAATCGTATCAGGTGAGTGAGTATCTTATAAATGGCTTTATCCAGCCCTCTTCAAAAGTTTCATATTCATCAAAACTTTGGGCTTTAGTATCGATACAAATCAATACCATCGAAAATAAGATTATGGCTTTTAGTAAGTTCTTTTTCATTTCATTTAGATTTTGTGGTTGAATATTAAATCGAACTTAATCTCAACGTTAAAGATCTTTGTATGTAGAAATAGGTATTTTAAGATGTGATAAATACGCAACTATCGTCTAATCAAATTTTATAAATCATTCCCTTTATGATTACTTTTGGCGTATGAACATTTTCGACCAGCAAAATACCCCAGCAACTTCTTTTGAGAGACTACTCCAAATCATGGACGATCTACGTCAGCAATGCCCTTGGGATAAGAAACAAACTATGGAAACACTGCGTCACTTGACCATCGAAGAAACTTATGAACTTTCTGACGCCATCTTAGAAGGTGATATGCAGGAGATCCGAAAAGAGCTGGGTGATTTGATGTTGCATTTGGTGTTTTATGCTAAAATAGGTTCAGAAACTAACGATTTTACAATTACTGAGGTGTTAAACGGCATCTGCGAAAAACTCATCAATCGTCACCCACATATTTACAGCGATGTAGTTGCCGAAACTGAAGAACAGGTAAAACAAAACTGGGAACAAATAAAACTTAAAGAAGGAAATAAATCTGTTTTAGCTGGTGTCCCGTCTTCGTTGCCTGCATTAATTAAAGCTTCTCGCATTCAAGAAAAAGCCCGAGGGGTGGGTTTTGATTGGGAAGAAAAACAGCAGGTTTGGGGAAAGGTGGAAGAAGAGTTGCAGGAGTTTAAAAATGAATTCAATGTGGACAATGATCAAGAAATAGATCAGGAAAAAGCGGAAGGAGAGTTTGGTGATTTATTGTTTTCATTAATCAATTATGCCCGTTTCATTAACATCAACCCAGAAGATGCCCTGGAAAAGACGAACCGAAAATTTATCAAAAGATTTCAATACTTAGAGTCAAAAACAACTGAACTCGGCAAGTCTTTAAAAGACATGACTTTAGCTCAAATGGACGTTTTTTGGAATGAAGCAAAAAAACTTTAAAGTATTGTAGCAGATGTATGTTTTAGGTCGTAATCCTAATAAACAAACGTCATGTACCTCAACAACTTACAATCTTACATTTTCGGTTCGATACTCCTTTTAATGGTCTGCTTTGTGGCCTGTGAAAAAAGCTCGTATACTTCTCCTGCTTTTGATTTAGGAGAAAGTGTTGTGATCAAAAAAGCTGACCAAGTTTATTTAGCCAAAAACACGCCTTCTCAGCTTAAAATTATAGTGAACGATATTAAGGATAGTCGTTGTCCATTGAATGCCACCTGTGTTTGGGCTGGTGAAGCTGTGGTTAAGTTAAGTGTATCAAATACTGAGGAACACTCCGCAAGTTTTGATTTGATTTATGGAACTGACGCAAAAAAAGATACCGTAGATTTTAGTATTGATCAGAAAGCTTATCGAGCAATTTTAAAAAATGTAACACCTTATCCGGTTGCTGGTGTGTCACAAGACAGTTCTAAAGCTGAAATTTTAATAACCCAAAAATAATAGCGAAAAGATATTGTTATATTTATTATAACAATTTGGAGAAAAGAATGAGTAAAACCTATAACGATTTTAGCGATCAAGAACTGATAGCTAAATGTCGTAAAGAAGATAGCAAAGCGCAAGAAATGCTTTATAAGCGTTTTTATGCCTATGCTATGGGTATTTCTCTCCGATATTGCATTAATAGGGATGATGCTTTAGAGTCTGTAAACGATGCTTTTATCAAGCTTTTCAAAACCATTAAAACCTTTGATGATGGCCGTTTAATTAAGCCTTGGTTTAGGCAAATTGTAGTGAATTCGGCCATTGATAACCGTAGAAAGAATTTAAAACATGCTAATGTTTTAGACATTGAATATGCTGATGAATCGCCAACCGACCCCAATATCATTAGTAAAATAAGTGCTCAGGAAATTTTGAATTTACTTTTAGAATTACCTGAACTCCACCGAATGGTATTTAACCTCTATGAGATTGATGGCTATACTCATGAAGAAATTGCAGATATATTAGAAATGCCATCTAGCAGCTCGAGAGTTTATTTATCAAGAGCAAAAGAAAAATTAAGAAGATTAGTAAAGGCTCAATTTTATTTGAATTATGAAAGAGCAATTTGATAAAACCCTAAGAGACCACATTAGAGATACTTTTGATCATTTTGACGATCAATTGGCTGATAATGGCTGGGAAAAGTTTAACAAACAAAAAAAGCGCAGAAGAAGGACCGTTATTTTCTGGTACGCTTTACCAACAAGTATTGCTGCGGCCCTTGCTTTGCTATGGATGGTAAATATTTATGATTTTAATAGCCAAATCACAAACAGCCAGATAGCTGCAAAAACTGAAATCAAAAAAAACAATCCTCCGAAAAAAATTAAAAAAGGTTTGAACCAGAATGTAACGGCGCAAAATTCATCGGAGTTTAATAGTAAAATAACAGAAGAAAATCAACAATTGTTATCTTCAAATCATCCGAAAAAAGATAGATCAAATTCAGAAAAAAGGGTAGTACAGAATTTTAAAACAACTCCAAAAAAATTGGGAACTCTATCTAACGAAAACTTAGCTTTAGCTATAAAAGATTTAAATCAAAAAGAAGAAAGAATGAATCAGCAAAAAGCTGAAGAATTAAAGATTCAGAATTTCAATAAAATACTTGCCGACCATCCTAAAACAATTACAATAACACAGTTTGATAATGGTGAGGTTTCAGAAAATATTTCAAAAACAGATAGAATAAGTGTAAAAGAAAAAGGAATTGCTTTAGTTAGCGCAATTTTAAGAACTCCTAAAGCATATTTATATTCTTCTTATACTAAAAACGCTGAACCTATTATATTTGGCAGAAAGAAAAGACTCAAAGTCTCTATTGATGCGACTACTTATGTGAATTTTTCGGAAAACGGAATTGATGATCAAATCAATTTAGGACTGGGTTTAACTTCAGAGTATCAATTAGGGAAACATATGAGCGTAAATTCTGGTTTATCTTTCAACCGTCAAACATCATCATTTGATGGAAATAGTAGAACAGCATCTGATTTTAAATTTGCCTCTTTTAGTAATGTGGCAACAATTCCTAAAGCACAAATATCTAATGCAAAATTGGTTGGTGTAGACATCCCAATAAACCTTAAATATTCACTAAAAGTAGGTAAAAGTAATGCATTTATTACAACAGGATTCAGCTCTTATGCTTTAATTAACGAACGTTATATCAATGACTTTTCGGTGATTAATTATGGTGTTGCTGGTGTAAAAACAAGTAATGTAAGAACTGTACAAGATAATCCGAAAGGAGCTTTTGCTTATTTTAAATTCGCTCGAACACTTAATTTTTCATTTGGATTTAAATATCCTGTATCTAAAAAATCGAGTATTTCTTTTGAACCTTTCCTTAAGTACCCATTATCAGGATTAGGATATCAAGACTTAAAAATTGGATCTGGAGGCATCAGCTTTAAGCTAAATTTAGGCAAATAACTACTTGAAAGAAATGGCTTTAATTGGTGAAATTTTACTCACCAACATGGATGGAATTAATAAAATGAGTAAGCAAACTAAAAGCGTTCCTAAATTAATTAAACAAACATCTATTAAGCTAAATTGAATGGGTACAAATTTCATATAATAAGAGGCTTCATCAAGCTTAAAATAATGTGTTTTTTGCTGAAAGAAACCCAATCCTAATCCAAAAATATTGCCTAAAATCATACCTACACCAACCAAATAAGAAGCATTGTATAAAAATATTTTACGTATCCCCCAATTATGATAACCCAAAGCTTTTAGAATCCCAATCATATTGGTGCGCTCTAGAATCATAATCAACAAGGCCGAAATCATATTAATGACTGCCACAATCAACATTAATGCTAGAATGATTTGTGCATTTACATCTAACAATGACAGCCAATCGAAAATTACTGGGTAATTTTCCTTTACACTGATTGATTTAATTTGTGGTGGTAAAAAGTTGGCTAACTGATAAGAGAAATGGTCTACTTTAGAAAAATCAGTTATCCTGATTTCATACCCTCCAACTTCGTTTTTACTCCAATTATTCAATTTTCTGATGAGCGATAAATCACCAATTACATAGGTTTTATCTACTTCCTCCACTCCGGTATTATAAATACCTACAATTTCGAATTTGCGTTTACGTAAAGATCCCTGAACAAAATACATTAGAAAATCGTCTCCGACTTTTAAATTTAAACGCTTGGCCAACACTTCAGAGATGATAATTTCTTTACCCGCTTGAGCACTATCTCTAAAATTGATCGTTTTACCTGAAACTAAGATGTTCTTAAAATAACTCCAATCGTAGTTTTTGTCTACACCTTTTAAAATTACTCCTTCTACCTCATCATTTGCTTTGATGATCCCTGGCTTGGTAGCAAACGGAACGACGTGTTCTACTCCCTTATATTTTTGCGCTTGTTTTAAGTTTTGATCATTAAGAATAAAAGGAGAATTTTCGTAAGACGAGTTGAGATCGTATTTAATGAATTGAACATCCCCATTAAATCCCCTTACCTTTTCCCTGATTTCTGATTTAAAGCCCTTCACAATCGCTAAAGAAAGAATCATCACGCCTAAACCTAGCATAATTCCCACAATGGCTATACGGACAATCAATTTAGAAAAAGTACGTTTTGCTTGCAGCGATATTCTCTTAGCAATAAATAATTCGAGATTCAAAAGCTTTTTGTTTATTTGTATACTTACAAATATGCAACCATTTAAAAGAAAACCCTATTAATCCCATGAGATTTCAAAAATTTAAACTGCTTTCATTTTGTGTTCCAATCGTACTGATTTTGGGAAATACGTGTAATGCTTCGAATAGTACTAGCACTTCGCAAATAAAAACCGAGGAGGTAAAAAATAACATTTTGACTGGCGCAGACCAAACCGAAAAATACATTCCGCTTCTAAAAGGTAAAAGAATTGGTTTAGTAATTAACCAAACGGCCGAAATTAATGGGACCCCTTTAGTAGACACTTTAAAAAGCATAGGAATCGATATTAAAGCGATTTTTGGACCTGAACATGGCTTTAGGGGTACAGCAGATGCCGGCGAAAAAGTAGGAAATTACATAGATAGCAAAACTGGATTTCCGGTCATTTCTCTTTACGGGGCAAAACAAGCTCCCGATAAAGAAGATTTAAAAAATATAGATTTGATGGTTTTTGATATTCAGGATGTAGGTGCTCGATTTTATACTTTCACCATAACTATGGCTAGGGTAATGCAGGCTTGCGCAGATAATCATGTCCCTTTGTTAATTTTAGATAGACCTAACCCAAATGGAAATTTAGTAGACGGACCCATTTTAGACCCAAAATTTAAATCGGGAGTAGGGATGCATCCTATTCCTATTTCACATGGTTTAACAGTTGGCGAGTTTGCCCAAATGATAAATGGCGAAGGATGGCTGAAAGATGGTGTAAAATGCGATTTACAGATCATTAAAGTAGCAAATTATAGTCATGATATGGAATATATTTTACCAGAAAAGCCTTCACCGAACCTACCAAATAATCTTTCTATTTATTTATATCCAAGTATTTGTTTGTTCGAAGGAACAGCAATTAGTCAAGGACGAGGCACCTTATTTCCTTTTCAAGTTTTGGGACATCCCCTATTAAAAGGAAAATATGCTTTTACTTTCACTCCTGTAAGTATAGATGGAATGAGCAAAAATCCACCCCTAGAAAATCAATTGTGCTATGGTATTGATTTTAGAAAACAAAATCAGGAAAATATCAGGAAGCAGCAGCAACTAAATTTAAAAATCTTGATTGAACTATACGCTGCTTTCCCAGATAAAGAACATTTTTTTAACTCCTTTTTTAATAAACTGGCGGGTAACGATATTTTGATGCAGCAGATTAAAGATGGTAGGAGTGAAAAAGAAATTAGAGCAAGTTGGGAACCAGGTTTAAGCAATTACAAAGTCCAAAGGAAAAAATACCTGCTTTATAATTGATAGGTGAAACTAAGTAAAATAAACCCGATTGGCGGCGGTATGTTTTTTGTGATTGGATCTGAGTTGGAATAAAAAACATTTAGCAGAAAGCGGGACTGTCAGATTAAAAAAGCGAATGGCATTGCTTTTCAAATTAAAAAATCGAGCATGAGAATTATATTTATGGGTACGCCAGATTTTGCTGTTGCATCTTTAGCGGCATTATTAAAAGCAGGGAAAAATATCGTGGGAGTCATAACCGCTCCCGACAAACCAGCTGGTAGAGGTCAGAAATTACAGGAATCAGCGGTAAAAAGGTTTGCAGTGGAGAATGGTTTAACAGTTTTGCAACCTGAAAAATTAAAAAATCCAGAATTTTTAGAAGAATTAAAAGCTTTAAAAGCCGATTTACAAGTAGTGGTAGCTTTTAGAATGTTACCAGAGGTAGTTTGGAATATGCCCTCCAAAGGCACTATTAATTTACATGCTTCGCTATTGCCACAATATCGTGGTGCTGCACCTATCAATTGGGCGATTTTGAATGGCGAGCGAGAAAGTGGTGTTACGACCTTCTTTTTAAAACAGGAGATTGATACAGGTGATGTGTTGTTCTCGCAAAAGGTCGAAATTACAGAAGATATGAATGCGGGTGATTTACATGATGCGCTGATGGTGATTGGTGCTCAGCTACTGTCAAAGACGGTTAATGCAATCGAAAATGGCGATTATAAAGAAAAACCACAAGAAAGTTTCGAAACTGGAGAGTTAAAACATGCGCCAAAAATTTTCAAGGGAGATTGTAAAATCGATTGGAATAGTGATAATCAGGAAGTTTATAATTTAATTAGAGGGATGAGCCCCTACCCTGCGGCTTTTACTCAATTTATGAATAAGGGATTGAAGATTTATGATGCTAGAAAAGAAGATACTGAACCTGGGATATCGGCAGGTGCCTTTCTAACGGATGGAAAAACTTATCTGAAATTCGCTTCTAAAAATGGATTTATCAGTGTAAAAGAAATTCAGCAGGAAGGGAAAAAGAGAATGAAGATTGATGAATTTTTAAGGGGAGTGAGATTAGATTGATTCAATGATTTGAAGATGTGTCAATTTGAAGATTTGAAAATTCAATTATAAATCATTTTCAAATAAACACATCTTCAAATTTTCAAATCGAAAAAATCACTTAATTTCCTCATTTAGCTTTTCCACTAGAAATCTAGAAACTTCGTTAAAGTATCTTTTACGATTAAAACCCATCACCCATTGAATTCCTTTAGAAACATTGGTGATAAAAACTTCTTCCACTTCTTCTAAAATCTCTGGATTAATTTGCGCTTCAATCATCGGCAGGTCGCATTTTTTGGTCAATTCCATCACAACTTGCCTCATAACACCGCCAATACAGCCTTCACTTAAAGCGGGTGTATAAATTTGACCTTTAAAAACCATGAAAACATTTGCACTAATGCTTTCGCATAAAAATCCGTTTTGGTTTAAAATGAAAGCTTCATCTAGCCGCATCTGATCTTTATAAATCCCAGCCATCACATAAGGCAAAGAATTACACGTTTTTAAGTTTGAAAGTTGGTTGATAGACTTATGAATGTCCGGATAAATATCCATTATCAGACCTTTTGGGTTGATTTGATAATAAGGTTCATCCAATGGCATGGCCTCTAAAACATAAGCACTTTTATTTTGATCTGGCGCATATAAACCCGCCGCATTTCTATAAACGGTTAAACGCAAACGAGCATTTTGAACTATTTTATTTCGTTTACAAATCTCATCCACTTTATCTTTCAAAAAATAAGCATCCATTTGAGAGTAGCCTTCTAACTTTAAGGTTTTCATTCCTTTTTGAAGTCTATCGGCATGTAAATCGGCAAAGTTTAATTTACCCTTGCTCATTCTCATCGACTCAAAAATACCATCCCCATATTTGAATCCACGGTTAGCTATCGTAAAAATTTTATCTTCTTCATCTAAAATCTCTCCATTAAAATTGATAAACTTTTTAGCCATAAGAGTGCAAAGCTATGATTTGATTTTTGCTTTTAAATGCTTTGGATATAATTTCTCCATTTTTCTAAAACCTGTGCAAAATCATCAGGAAGCTCAGTTTCAAAATGAACATATTTTTTCGTTTTTGGATGCATAAACCCTAATGTTTTTGCGTGTAAAGACTGTCTGGGGATAATTTCAAAACAGTTTTCTACAAATTGCTTGTATTTAGCAAAGATGGTTCCTTTTCTAATTTTATCTCCACCATAAGACCCATCATTGAATAAAGGATGCCCAATATGTTGCATGTGTGCTCTTATTTGATGAGTGCGGCCTGTTTCTAATTCGCATTGAACTAAAGTAACGTAGTTAAACCGTTCTAAAACCTTATAATGTGTCACGCTCCATTTCCCCTTTTCTTCATCGTCATAAACATCCATTACTTTTCGATCTTTAGCACTTCTACCAATATACCCACTAACCGTTCCATCTTCTGCTAAATCGCCCCAAACCAACGCTAAATACTGACGAGTGATAGAGTGATCATAAAACTGTTTGGCCAAATAGGTCATTGCTTTTTCGTTTTTACTGATGAGCAATAAACCCGATGTATCTTTATCTATGCGATGTACTAATCCAGGTCTTCCATCATTACCGGGTAATTGAGGCAACTGATTGAAATGAAAAACCAGGGCATTTACCAAAGTACCGCTCCAATTCCCATAACCCGGATGAACCACCATCCCAGCAGCTTTATTTACCAAAATAACGTCATCATCTTCATAAGCTATTTCAATGGGAAGATCTTCTGGATAAACTTCATTATCTCTGGGTGGGTGCGGAAGAACAATGCTAATATCGTCTTTTGGTTTAACCTTATAGCTAGACTTAATGGATTTTCCATTTACTAAAACATTTTCAGCATCTATGGCATTTTGAATTCTGTTTCTTGAAGCATTTTCTATACGATGCATCAGAAATTTGTCTATTCTTAAAAGCGATTGCCCTTTGTCTACTGTGATTTTATAATGCTCGTAAAGGTCTTGCTCTTCATGATCTAAAACGTCCAATTCATCCATAATGAATCAAAATTACAATTTCTGTTAAGATAATAAATGTTATGATTCAGATTATACGGATTAAATATTTTCTTGATCAGAATTAAACCATTTATTAAAATCACCATCTTAATTTTAAATGGTATCATTTTTGAAAATTGAATCGTATTGTTTTATATCTAAGAAAAAAATTATGAAAGACTTTACCAGAAAATTAGTCATTGTATTAAACTTTTTTCCATTTCTAATTAGAAAAATCTACTTTAGAGAATAAATATTCAACTCTAGAACAATGAGAAATCTAAACTATTTTAAAATACCCTCCCTATTAGCCGTATGTTTAATATTGTCGGGATCCTGCGTTTTCGCTCAAAGTGGTGTATCAGAATTGATAAAATCAGGCCCAGCTGATGCACAAAAGTTAGCACAAGCTTATCTAAATCCATTATTCAAAGGCCTAGGATTTGGGATGAATGGTGGTTGGTACAATTCTGCAAGAGCGAAAAATTTAGGTAAGTTTGACCTTCGCATTCAAGGATCCGCGGCGTTCGTTCCTACTTCTGATCAAACTTTTGATATTAATACGCTAGGTCTATCCTCTAAAACTAAAGTAAATGGTTCATCGGTAACCCCAACAGCTTTTGGAGATAATAAAACTGGTTCCGAACTAATTCTGTACGCTGATGATAATAAGACAGAAGTTGGTAGATTTAACATGCCCAACGGAACAGGGTTGAAAATAGTACCCTCTCCACAGATACAAGTTACAGTAGGTTTAATTAAAAATACAGACATTTCTATAAGATATAGTCCCGAAATTGGTAAAGGAGGTAACTACGGAAGTGTACAGGTTTTAGGTTTTGGTGTAAAGCATGAAGTAACAAATTTATTCTTCGGCAAAGCAGCTAAAATTATTCCTATAGATATTGCAGTAGGTTTTGGTTATAACCAAATAAAATATAAATATCCAATTAAACAAGCCGACCAAGTAGATGACAGTAAAAGTGGTCAAAACTTAAACCAAAGAGTAGAAGGTACTTTTAGTGGATATACATTTGATGCCATTCTATCTAAGAAATTGGCCATTTTCACTCCTTTTGTTTCGGTAGGCTATAATACTGCAAAAACAGATATTGGAATGTTGGGGAAATTTATAGTTAGAACTGATTATCAGCGATTTCCTGGAACTCAAATTCCAGATCAAACAAAACCAGTTTATACTACCTTAACCGATCCTGTAAAAATTAATCAAAAAAACACTAATGGTTTAAGAGGAAGCGTTGGTTTTTCTCTTCATCTATTGTTCTTTAGATTATATGGTGCTTATAATGTTGGAGAATATACAGCCGCTACAGCTGGTGTTGGATTTGGAATAGGAAAATAAAAATGATACTGTTTTGTGAAACCCTAAATTCAATTCGCTTTTATGAGTTGAGTTTAGGATTTTTGTTTTGATGATCAATTTAGCCTTTCACAGTCCAGAGGAAGAAATCTATTATCCGTCGATTACTGATCATCCTATTCGATTATTTTTAAAAAGAGATGATCTCATCCACCCCTTTATCTCTGGAAATAAATGGCGGAAATTAAAATATCATCTAATTAAAGCTGAAGAGAACAATAAAAAACACATGGTCACTTTTGGCGGCGCATATTCTAACCATATTTTAGCTTCTGCGGCTGCCGGAGCAAGATTTAATTTTAAAACTACTGCGTTTATTCGCGGAGAAGAAGTTGAAAATCCAACATTAAAGTTCTGTCGGCTTTTTGGGATGGAACTGATTTTTGTAAGTCGCGAGGATTATAAAGATAAAATGATACTATACAATCAGCATTTTAAAAATAACCTTCAAACTTATTTTATTGATGAAGGTGGTTTTGGATTAGAAGCTGAGCTAGGTTGCAGAGAAATTGTTCAAGAGTTGAATCAGGAATATGACCATATCTTTTGTGCAGCAGGAACAGGAGCTACATCTGCAGGAATCATCAATCAAATTCATCTTCAAGGTTTAAAAACTCAATTCCACATGATTCCCGTTTTGAAAGGCGGAAGTTTTCTAAGAGAAGATATTCAAAAACTTTTAATTGAAAATATCACATTTCATTTGCATGAAGATTATCATTTTGGCGGATATGCAAAAACTCAACCTAAACTCATAGACTTCATTAAAGATTTCACGTCAAAAACTGCTGTTCTGATAGATCCCGTTTATACTGGAAAAGCATTATTTGCGATTATGGATTTAGCATCCAAAAATACCTTTGAAAAAGAGGCTAAAATTTTAATGATTCATACTGGAGGAATCTTTGGAACACTAGGAATGCTTGATAAATTTTAAAATCTTACGCAGAATTTTTCATAATTCTTACCAAATAAAATTTGCTGCTTCCAAAATTTTGGACCTTATCAGTTCAAAAAATAGGTTTAAACTGTTTAAACCTACTTTTCATTCACCAGTCTAAAAAGCGCCCAAATTTGCTTGGTTGGACGTTTTTGAGTAAATTTGAACAAACCAATTTCATATGTATAAACTATCAGTATCCCCAAATAACGTTCAAGAAACTTTAGGCAAACATTTGTTAACCGATGGCTACGATTTGACATTCGACATGGAAAAAAGCGACGGTGTTAGGATTTACGATTCTAAACATGAACGTTCTTTTTTAGATTTTTTCACCTGTTTCGCTTCCGTTCCTCTAGGTTATAATCATCCTAAAATGTTAAATGATGAGGAGTTTAAGAAGAACCTATTTTTAGCTGCTATGGCTAACCCTTCTAATTCTGATATTTATACCACACAATACGCTCAATTCGTTGATACTTTCTCCAGAGTAGGTATTCCTGATTATTTACCACATGCTTTCTTTATTGCTGGTGGTGGTTTGGCTATTGAAAATGCTTTAAAAGCTGCAATGGACTGGAAAGTACAAAAGAATTTTGAAAAAGGTTATCGCAAAGAAAAAGGACACAAGGTTTTACATTTCGATCAAGCTTTCCATGGTAGAACAGGTTATACTTTAAGTTTAACCAATACTTTACCTGATAAAACGAAGTGGTTTGCACAGTTCGATTGGCCTAGGGTTTCTAATCCTAAAATGCATTTCCCATTTACGGATGCATCTTATGAAGATTTATTAAAAAGAGAGGCACACTCTATTGCACAAATTAAAAATGCTTTTGAAGTCAATAAAGATGAAATCTGCTGCATCATCATTGAGCCTATTCAATCAGAAGGAGGAGATAACCATATCCGTAAAGAGTTTTTAGAGCAGTTGAGAGTGATTTGTGATGAAAATGATGCGCTACTAATTTACGATGAAGTACAAACCGGAGTAGGATTAACTGGTAAGTTTTGGTGTCACCAACACTTCGGAGAAAAAGCTCGTCCTGATATCCTTGCTTTTGGTAAAAAGATGCAGGTATGTGGTATTTTGGCAGGACCAAAATTAGATGAAATTCCGACCAATGTTTTCAGAATGCCTTCTAGGATTAATTCTACTTGGGGTGGCAACTTAGTTGATATGGTGCGTTCTTCTAAAGTGTTAGAGATTGTGGAAGAAGATCATTTATGTGACAATGCTGCTGAAGTAGGTGCTTATTTGCAACAACAATTAACAAAAATATCAGAAAAAGACGAGCGTGTTTCAAATGTTAGAGGTCGTGGATTATTAACAGCTTTCGACTTCCCGACTAAAGAACTTAGAAATAAATTTGTAAGTAAAGGAATGGAGCATGGCGTGATGTTTTTAGGTTGTGGTCATCAAACTATCCGTTTCCGTCCGGCTTTAATTATTGAGAAACAACACATTGACGAAGGTTTGGAAGTGATGGAGAAGGTGTTAAAGGGCATATAGTTGAATAGTTGAAGTGGTTCATTAGTAATATTATTTTTACTAATGAACTATTTTAACTAATAAACTCCTTATTATTAAGTTGCAAAGGGAAAGCCTGTTTCCATAATTCAAAATATTGTTCTTCTTTTGAAATGAGTTCATCATGATTCCCCTCTTCAACCACTTTACCTTGATCTAAAACAATGATTTTATCTGCATGATAAACGGTACTCAATCTATGAGCAATCACAATTATTGTCTTATTATTTCCTTTCAGATAGTTAATCGTTTCTTGAACGTACTGCTCTGATTTTGAATCCAATGATGAGGTAGCTTCATCTAAAATCAAAATTTCTGGCTTCCGATACAATGCTCTAGCAATAGCAATTCTTTGCTTTTGACCCCCAGATAAGGTTGCACCGTTTTCTCCTAAATAGGTCTCAAAACTTTTAGGTAAACCTTCAATAAATTCTATGATTCCTAATTGATTACAAATCTCTATAATTTGTTTCATATTAGGTTCATCATCTCCTACTGCGATATTTTCAATCACATTGCCAGCAAATAAGTCAATTTTTTGAGGGACTACAGACACTAACTTTCTTAGTGAACTATTTTTGAGGTATTTGATATCGTACTCGCCGATGGTAATTTTACCATGCTGAATCAGATAAATATTTTGTAGTAAAGACATTAAAGTTGTTTTACCTGAACCACTCTCACCCACTATCGCTGTGAATTTTCCTTTTGGGATATTCAAATTTAAATCATCAAAAACTTGAACTCTTGTTCCGTACCTAAAAGAAACATTTTTGAATTGTATATCACCTATATTTTCAACCGCTAGTTCAATTTGGTTCTCTGATTTTTCTTGCTCTAAATCCATGATTTCAAATAATCGATCAGCAGCAATTACAGCATCCTGAACAGTTTTATTCATCCCAATTAAACCAGCAACAGGACTAGTAAAATAACCCACCAAAGCATAAAAAGACAGTAATTCACCAGGTGTAATTTCATTATCTAATACAAAACCCGCACCTACCCAAAGCAGAATAATGGTAATCATACGTGAAATAAATTCTGATGAAGTCCCTGCAAAAACAGCATTCATACTGGAAGTGTAAACCGTCCCTAATAATTTTATAAAACGAGACTCTGTTTTATCATTAGCAAATTCCTCCAGCCCAAATCTTTTAATGGTACTCATTGAGTTCAAACTCTCTACCAATTGCGATTCCAACTCAGCGCTATCTTCCATCAATTTCCTTTGTACTTTTTTATTTAACTTATTAGTAACCCAATAAACCAAAGCATATAAAGGAATCACCACAATCAGAACCAAGGCGAGTTTCCAATAATAAGTAAACATCAACGCAAAAGAAAAGAATATAATGAAGATGTTGAGTAGAAAATTGATACTTACATCGTTTAAAAAGGCTCTTATTTTTACAGCATCATTAATTCTAGAAATGATCTCACCCACACGCATAGTATCAAAAAATTGCTGCGGTAATCTGAGTAAATGTTTGTAATAACCTAAAATCAGGTTTGCATCTATCATTTGGCCAGTTTTAATGGTAAAAATGGTCTTTGTAGTTCCAATGAATAATTGTACTAACAACAAAACTACCATCATACATCCCATTAGATTCAACAAGTTTCTGTTGCCATCTACTAAAACAAAATCTACAATTTTTTGGACAAAAATAGAGGTTGACAAACCCAAAATGGTATACACCATGGCCCCAAAAATGGCCTGGGCTAAAATACTTTTATGAGGTTTAATTAAACTCCAAAACCGAGCATTGATGGAGACTTTCTCATTACCCATCTTAAATCCTTCATCAGGCAATAAAAGAATCAATACACCTGTCCACTCTTTTTTAAATTCCTCATGGCTCTTTTTATGAATTTGCCCATCTCCAGGATCCATGAGCTCTACCTGTTTTTTAGTGACTTTATAGATGACCACATAATGTTGTAGAACTTCTTTAACCACCACATGAGCAATGGCTGGCAAAGGAATTTTAAACAAACTTTCGAACAGACCTTTTACCCCTTTAGCTTCAAAACCGAGCTTTTGGGCAGCCTCAATCATCCCCAAAACATTAGTGCCTTTTTTATCTGTCCCAGCCATTTGACGTATACGGGCAACAGGCAATTTTAATTTATAATGCGAAGCAATAGAAGCCAAACAAGCTGCCCCGCAATCGGTGATGTCTCTTTGTTTTATTTTGATGCTCATTTTTCGTTAAAGTAGAAGTTTAAGGTGTATGGTTTAAGGTTTACAATTCGTCATGCTGACGACAGGAAGCATCTCAATGAAATGTTAACAAGCTAAATAGATCATCCCCATTTGTGTGATGTTTCATTATCATTCAAAGACGCAATCTTTATTATTTAATTACTTGCCAAATTTGGATTTACCCAATCATCCACCTTATCATACAACAATTGATATAAAGTTCTTTCTGTTACCATAAAACGGGCATTAAAAGTCATTCCTTTTTTTAGGTTCCCTTTATAACCGTTTTTGAGCTTTAAAAACTCTTGATCTAAACTGCATTTCACCTTAAAAACAGGTTGCTTATCCGCTATTAAAATATCATCAGAAATATCTATTACCTTGCCAGTGACAAATCCCCACTGGTTATAATTGAAAGCATCAATATTAAAGCGGACATCCTGCCCTTTTCTAATCAAACCTATATCAGATGGTTTAATATAACAGTAAGCTGTCAATTTGGTATCCGGTGAAATCTCACCAATTTTTTGGTTCGCAAAAACATAAGTTCCAGGCTGTAAGCCAATAACATTTTGCAAAGAACCCGTAATAGGTGCCGTTAAAACATATAACTTCTTTTGAGCTGTAATCTCCGCAGTTTTACCAGAAAGCTGTCTCAACTCTTCTTTATATTGATTAGCCTCAGCTTGCCATTGTGAGTGATATTTTTTGTTGAGCAATAAACAGGCATTTTTAGCTTGCTCATAATCAAATTGATACTTCTCGTATTCTGAAGTCGTTAATACCTTTCCTTTATATAATTTCTCATACCTAGTAAATACATTTTTAGCCTGTTCTTTAGTTAAGTTGGCATTAATATATTCTTGTTGATATTGCTGCCAAGAAGAAGTATATTGATTAGTTTGTAGATTAATATTGGAGTTTTCATTTGAAACACTCAATAGTTTTTGAATATCCCCTAAATTTTGGTTGAGTTTATTTATCCGTTCTGTCAACAACTCATTTTCCTGCTCGGGTAAATTGGCATCTATGACCAACAAAGTATCATTGGCGACAATATTAGCATTGTCTTTTAAATTGATTTGTTTAATTATGCCATTTACAGGAATGTTTAAATCTGCTTTTTCTGTAGCTGATTGTAATAAACCTTGGGACTTGATGGAAATGGTGGTTTTGAGGTAATAGGTAGCTATTATTCCTAAAATTAGAAAAATTAAAACGCTTGTGTATATAATTTGATTTTTTTTACTCAACTTATGTTTTAATATGACTAAACTACTCATATACATCATTATTTCAATTCTGAGTCATTATACTAGTTTCTAAGTATTTGCGAAAAATAATATATTGCTGGAGGTAAATTGAATATACAATGCAATATAATACTCCAAAATAATCCATTCCTTATTCTGATATAACCCAAAGAGATACCTGCTATAACTTGATGAAATGTAAAAATTGGTGCTAAAAACACTAAATAATCTGGAACTCCATCTATGAAATTAGTCATGTGCAAAAATCCAAATAGAATAGACAGAAAATAGAAGAAAAAGGTATAATATCTACTGGAAATTATCTTAAGGTACCGATTGCTTAAAAAATAAAAGCAAAAGCAAAAAATAAAAGTTACAAAAAATAAAAATTTTATTAATTCATTAAGTATTAAGATTTTGTTTATTGAATAAATTGGAACTACAAATAAGAAATAAAAACCGATTGCTGACAAGAAGATATTAATTTTGTTTATTTTTAGTGGTAACCTAAAAGTAATTTCTTCGAGAATTGGCAATAAAACTAAAATGAATAGGATATTTAAATCTTTGGAAGCATCTGCTTGTTTTTCATTGATAATTTTAAAAAAAGAAAATTTGAATTTTTCTAATATAATAAAATCAACTCCGGTAGTAATAATATGGATAATAAAGAAAAATAAATATGCAAATAATAAAACCTTCAATAACTCCTTTAAATTAGATTTAAAGGAGTTATTTTCTTCAGTGTAAAAAATAGGTCTTTTGAAAAAAGATATCATCTAGCCTTTTATTGTTGACTTAGCTCCCTTAAATGTTAAATATATATTCAAGGCTCTACCAATCCAATTACCTATAGCATATCCTAAATCGTACGGATCATCAGACCCACCATTAATTGCTACCAATTCTGTTTGTGTTAAATCTTGT
>JAHJVW010000143.1 GCA_018828585.1 Bacteroidota bacterium | reverse complement strand
TGAACCTCCATCATTTACTGATTGAGAATTACTGTGTGTGTAGGCAATACTTGCAAAGAAACCATTAGTAAATGATTTTTGTAATTGTCCAGTAATAAAATACGAATAACCTTTATTTGTATTTCTAAATAAAATTGCACTAGAAATATCGGGATTACTTACTGTTCTACCTCCTGCTCCACTATAAATCTTACTGGATGTGTACCTCATTCTGTTATCAGAGCCTTGTAATGCAGTACCTGTGGTGGGCAAATTAACATTTTGAAATAAAACCGCATTGATGTCTTTTGTATAAGCACCTTCTAATGTTGCAGTAATATCCCAAGGCAATTTCTGATCTACCGCTGCGTTTATCCTAAAAATTTGCGGCAGTTTAAAATCTCTATCAGTAACTGCGATACCGTATTGTGTATTTGCTGCAGCTCCAGAAGGGCGATATGCATTTACATCTGGACTAAACTTTAAGCGTGGATCATTTGGATTATTTTTTTGATTTAAATCAAAAGACCCAAATTGAACACCGTTATTAGAAGCTTGATTAGAAATCCAAACAAAAGGAACTTGCCCAGTAAATATACCTGCACCACCTCTAATTTGGGTTTTGCCTTCGCCTTTAACATTATAATTAAAACCTACTCTTGGAGATAATAATACTTTGTTTTTTGGCAATTCTCCCGTATTGATTTGATACCCGTCTCTAAAAGTTAATTTTGCTAAATCTGTATTTTGTTGAAGGTTAGAAGGGAAAGAACTATAATCTGCTCTTATTCCGTAGCTCAACTTAAAATTTGGGTTAATGGTGAATTTATCCTGAGCATATAAACTGTATTGGGATATTTTAATATTTGCAAAAGGAAAGGCTCCGTCTGGCAAAGCTGAATATTGTAATTGATAACGAGAAGCGTTTGCTGTTCCTGTGTTGGCTGATGCATAAAAATCTGCCAAAGAATTAAAATTAAAATTACCGTAGTAGGTTGGTGCAAATCCATTTTGGAATTTATTTAATTGGTTATTAGTACCAATTGTAATTTCATGCTTACCCGCGAATATAGAGACATCATCAGAGAATTGATAAGTATCGGTATATAATTGATTGTTAGCTGTAAATGGTTCATAACCAAATGCAGTAAAAGTTTGACCTGAGCCATTTCCAATATCTACAAGTGGAAATAAAGATCCCGCTCTTGATTCTCTGAAATCTCTTAATGCAGTATATCCAACTGTAGCTTTATTGGAAACTTTATTAGAAATTCTAGAATTTAATTCTACAATTCCAATATTAAAATTATTATGGATAATATACTGAGAACCATTAAAAGGCATGGTTATGTTGTTAGGCGAGCGACCACTATTATTGATAGAACCTGAACCACTTGGAGGCGCATCTCTTTGAGATTTCAAATAAAAGTATTTGGCACTTAACGTGTTTTTACTATTAATATTCCAGTCAACTTTTACTGTTACCTTATCACTTTTAGTAGTATTATTGTAACCTTCATAATCACCTGGGTTATAATTATATTTCGTAATTAAAAATTGCTTTAAGGCATCTAGGTCGGTTGCAGAAGCCTGCGAAACACTACCACCAGCAGTTTGTCCTGGTCTTAAAGCGGTGTAAGTAGTACCTGGGCTAGATTGTTTTTCTTGCTCACCAGAAACAAAGAAAAATAATTTATTTTTAATGATTGGACCACCTAAACTTAAACCTCTAGTGTTATAAGTAAAGTCTTGTCTGCTATTTTCAAAAGGTCCTGCTTTATATCCTAGTAAGCTTGGGTTTCTAAAGAAAAAGTATCCTGTACCTTTAAATTCGTTGGTACCTGATTTTGTAACGGTATTTACACCAGCACCAGTGAAAAATCCCTGACGAACATCATAAGGTGCAATGTCCACCTGAATTTGCTCGATAGCATCTAAAGAAATAGGTTGAGAATTGGTTTGCCCCCCCAAAGAACCTGATAAACCGAAAGAATTGTTGAATAAAGCACCGTCTACAGTTACGTTATTGTAAGATCCGCTTCTTCCACCAAACGAACTACCATTTGCAGAAGGAGTTAATTTTGTATAGTCTCCTAAAGAACGACCAATAGAAGGTAATCTTTCAATTTGCGTACGAGTAACGGTTTCTCTAGCCCCTGTTCTAGAGCTGTTGAACACCTTATCTTGGGTTCCAACAATTACTACCTCTCGCAAAGCAACTGTATTGTCTTGTAATTGAGCGGTCAATGTATACTCTTGACCTAGGTTTAAAATGATATCATTAACTACATAATCTCTTGAACCTACAAAAGTTACTTTTACAGTGTAAGGACCACCAACTCTTAAATTTGGTAAGTTAAAACGACCGTCTACTCTTGTTTGAGTACTGTAAGCAGTACCTGTTGGTGTATGGGTTGCTACTACAGTAGCTCCTGGAACAGTCTCTCCTTTAGAATCGGTTACAACCCCACTCATCGCGGCTGTTGTAACACCTTGTGCCATCAAATTACTTCCAGTAAATACCAGAAAAAGTAAGATAATAATGTTAGATAATTTTCTTTTCATGTGTGAGTTTTTAAAGCACAAATGTCAGCAGATTACGTAAACTTCAACCTATGTTAATGTTAAATAATC
>JAHJVW010000142.1 GCA_018828585.1 Bacteroidota bacterium | reverse complement strand
CTCAAAATTATTTCACTTGATAAGTTTCCTTACTTACTCCAATTCCTTTGATTGTTAACGACTTCCATGATCCTGGTAACTTAACAGGTAATTGCTTAATTCCTGTATCTGTAATTTCAAGACCTCCAAAGCCACTTAACATGGCCTGTATCATTCCTCCTGCACCAGTCGCAAAATAAGGATTATTTCCGGTAGCAGTTTCAGCTAATACACCAAATGGAGGTCTTTTATTCGGGCGATAGCCCTGTTTGAATGAAGATAGTCCCTTATCTGGATTTCCTAAACGGACGTGTAGAATTGCAAAAATAGCATCTGTCATGGCTGGGCCATCACCTACTCTTTGTTGGTAATAGTCTAAATCTTTTCCAATTAATTCCGGGTCAGAAACTTCATGTAATGGATAAGCTAATAGGTTTACATCCGCTTGTTTGATGTCTTCACCTTTATAGGTAGCATGTTCTTTGGTGACGCCACTTTCAAACTTTAATATCGGTATATTTTTTGCAACCAAAGCCCAATCATCATCCGGAGTAATTTCTAAAATTTTAGCGGCCTTAACTGCATCGTTTAAATTCGCTTTTGCCGCCGCATTGGTGAAAGCATTATTATCTACATTCTCTGCCCATTCATCGGCTGCTACTACATTTTTAATAGCGAAGTTCCCAACTCCATTTCGTTCTACTCTACTCGCCCAAAAATCTGCCGTTTCTTTTAATAAAGGCCAACCCACTTCTCTTAACCATTGCTTATCTTGTGTTACCGCATAATAATTCCAAGCAGCAATTCCAATATCAGCTGTTATATGATGCTCAAAAGGTCCACTTAATGCCCATACTGGCGTTTCTTCATTGCCAGACATGGCACTTTCCCAAGGAAACATTGCACCCTTATATCCATGAGAAAAAGCATTATGTTTTGCCTCTTTTAATCGGTCAAAACGATATTGAATTAAAGATTTAGCGATGTCAGGATGAAGCATCAACATCGCTGGATACATCCATAATTCTGTATCCCAAAAAGCATGACCATTATATCCTAACCCACTCAATCCCATAGGGGATAAAGAATAAGCGGTTCCTGCTCTAGCAAAAGCATATAGATGATACATCATACTATGTACTTCTTGCTGTGTTTGTGGATCACCTTCAATTTGAATATCACTCTCCCATAATTTGTCCCAAGCCTCGTTATGAAATTTAAGCAATCTATCATGACCTTCCAGTTTCGCAAATATGGTCAACCTTTCTGCTTCATTAAGCGGGTCATCATGATGAGCACTCGTAATGCTACTTCCCACAATCGTATAGTGATAGCTTTCACCAGCTTTGATTTTCTTTTTAAATTTTGCAAGATGCATGTTATTATCCCACATCTCATGGATGATTGCAGGTTCTTGCCCATGCTCTTCATCAAACATAAACGAGGTGGAAGAAGCTAGGATAAGCTTTCCAGTAGGACTTTTAGCTTGAGATGTCAGCAAGCTAATTTTTACATGTGGCCTATCTATTTCATTATAATAATTTTGAACATCTTTAAGCATATCAGGGGCCTCCATAACACTAGCAGCTGTTATTTCGATATCTTTCTTAGCTGTAATTACTACATCAACTAAACCACAATAGGGCAATTGCCTTAATGCATAATAGGTGTAAGAAATACTCGCTTTATCTTGATAATCAAGTTTTGTGTTGAGATTTCCATGCTTCATATCCAACGTTTGTTGCATGTTTGTGACCTGATTAAAATTTTCTATGCGAGAACCATTTACCTCCAAATACATATTTAAAAAGTTAAAACTTTTTAAGATATTGCTCACTCGGCCTCTTCCGTATAAGTCAAATGCTCCATTTAATACGACATCTTTTGTTTTAAATGGTTCGGCAGAACTTACAATTCCAATCATTCCATTGGCTACAGTTTCCCCATAATAATTTGAGGGATCAATAGAATTTGCTTTGACTAACCATGGGTCATTGTTTGTTTGTGCGTTTACAGAAATTGGCAAAAGCAAAAATAAAATTATACGAGTTAGTTTTCGAATGTTTGTAAAATTGGTCATATTTTAAATTTAATTAAATTTATCTTATAGTTTTAACGGCTTAATAGCCAATATTAATACCTTTATATTTCAAGATTTATTACCTCACAATTTTTATTTATTTTATTAAAGTGAAGAAACCCTTTTTGTTGATTATACCCTTATTGTTGGCTTTTTCTGCATTTATTCTTATTTTTATTCTTACTCCTCATACCATCAAAAAAGTAATTTATATTGATTCGAGTGAAAGAATTGTATATGATTATCTTTTAACCAATAAATACAAATTAAAATGGTGGCCTAATCAAACAATTCAAACTCATACTTCTGACTCTACTAAATTTTCATTTCACAACCAAATTTTTGAATTTCATGCAACAGGATTTAACGCTGCCACTGTAATTTTATCAAATTCATCAGAAGGTATTATCACCAGTAAACTTTTACCAAAAAGCATTGTAGAAATCGTTTGGGAACAACATGTTCAAAAAACCTTAAATCCTATTCGCATGATATCTATCTTTATGAATGCTAAAAAAAGTCAGCATGAGATAGACACCTTATTAAATAAATTTGCAAGGTTCGCGATTAAGCCCAAAAACATCTACACCTATGATATTCAAAGAAGCACAGTCAAAGACACCATTTTAATTACTACTCAAAGAACACTTTCCTCTCCACCGGATCCAAAATTAGCATCAACTTTATTAGCAAGCCTTCAACAATATGTAAAGGAAAAAAATGCTGAGCCAACCAATTATCCTATGTTAAATATTACCAATACTGGGTATCAAACTTATGTGATTACGGTTGCCATCCCAATTGACAAGTATATCCCGCCTAAAGATAAGATGCTAGTAAACCGAATGATACCAGGTAATATACTTTATGCCAACGTTACTGGCGGTCATCAATCAATTCAACTGGCATTTGATCAGCTTAAAAACTACATGAAAGATTTTAAGTTGACCTCTCCTGCGATACCATTTGAATTGATGATTACTGATAGAAATCTAAATCCTGATTCTTCTAAATGGCAAACAAAAGTTTATTATCCTATATTTTAATTTTAAATTCTTCTATGGATTTTCTGAAAGTATAAATATCCTTCCATCACTGGTTAAAGCTACATAATTTTCTTTTTTACCCATTTTGATTGATTGAAACTGATCAATCTCATTGAAATTTATAGCTGGATTAATCCAGTAAACTGGAGCTGCTATTTCCTTTTTATTTAAATCATATTTTAAAGTGGCTAAGCCCAAAGCATCGTACTTACCTTCATAAGGAATGGTACCCCAAAAATTTCCGTTAACAATCACTTCATTATTTTTTTGAATTTGTAAACCCATGATAGGTGCCTGTTGGTATAAATAAGGTAAAGCAGTAATTTCATTTTTATGAAGAAAATCACTGATATAAATACTCTCAAAACTATTAGCACTTAAATAATCTTTTTCTGGAAGTTTTCCTTCAAACACTTCCTCCGTAGTTTTTTCTGACATTTCTCGATAGCTTAACCATTTCTTCTTCAGGTATGGAAGTTCCGTTTCCAAATCATTTTTAGGCCTAAAAGGATAATGTTTCCCTTTATAAAAATAAGATAAGATCAAATCATTTTTCCCGTCATCATCTAAATCACTATGATATGCATTTAACGGTTGATCACGATTTACATTGAACTTATTATTTAATCCCCAATTCCCTGCAACTAAATCTGGTTGACCATCATGGTTTAAATCAGTAACAATCGCCGACTGCCACCAACCCTTTAAATTTTCCAGAGACTTAGGTGACCATTTTTTTAGGCCACTTTTACTATTTAAAAAGATTTGTAAAGGCTGCCATTCCGCACTAATCAAAAGATCATCAAATCCATCCTTATTGATATCTGAAACTAATAAATTCTTGACAAATTGGATATTTTTTAATTCTTTAAATTGCTGATTTGCTCCTAATTCAAATTTACCATTACCTCGATTCAGCAAAATTACGGCTTCCATTGATCGGGTATAATCCCGAAATGAAACTGCCCCAGCCAAATAAATATCTTTTAAACCATCATGATTTATATCAATAAAGCACATTTTAGAGGTTAAAGCATGAGCATTAGGCATGGGGATCACGTCGAATTGGTTTTTACCTCTGTTCAAATAAACCCGCAAAGGTTTAATATCTTTTACTTCTGCAAAGGGATGATCTGCATTGCTAACCACTAAGTCTAACTTTCCATCCTGATTTAAATCAACAAAAGCTGCCTGAGCATCTGCATCATTGAAATTTTGAGCGAAAACTTTTCCTTTTTTAAAGGATCCATCTTTTTGGCCCATCAACATGTATTTATCCTCACCTTCAATTCCTCCAACATAAATATCATCATAACCATCGCCATTAATATCACCCGTAGCAATTGGCGGAGGTAGTTGTAAATAAGTATGAGGCAACAGATAGTAATAATTAAAATCTATCGTTTGGTTAGTTTTTACTTGTGCAATAAGTCGGGCATCAATGTTTTGATAATTAAACTGTGATTTGGGTTTAATAAAGGATGAAATTATAGTAGATATATCCTGAACTGGTTTATTTACCCTATTTCCATCATATTTTAGAATTGATGTCTTATTTAAATTGAAACTTTTAAAGACTTGATAAGAATTATCAGGCCAAATCACCAGCATTTCTTGCGGCTTTTCGTTTGGTTTAAATGCGAAATTAAGTGTATTATTCTGACTACTTTGAAAGGCTGAACTGGTTTGTATCTCTTGATGATCAACAGAAGAATCTGACTTTAAAAATATCTTTGTGCCGATGCCATTTCTATTGGTCGCATTATAATTCACTTTTATACTCAAAAAACTTAATTTTTTATTTTTATCGTTTTCAATGGTATTATTTCGATAAATAAAAGCAGCTTGATTGAGATTATTAGTAACAATCTCTTTATCTCCATCATTATCCAAATCAACCATTAACGCCCCATTTGAGCAAGACAAATCAGACATCCCGTTAACAGCAGAGATATCCTGAAATTTCAATAAGTCTTTTCCTTCATATAGGTAATTATGGACCCGTCCATCAGGCATGAGGTTGATTTTGTTCCGATCAAATTTACGGTCGGTACCAAAGTTTTTAAATACATTCTGGTCACCAAGGTATTTGAGATAATCCATATCATTCAACCTCTTTTTTATTCCGGTAGAAAAGAAGATGTCTTTATGACCATCCAAATTAAAATCTTCGATCAATGGAGACCAAGTCCAATCGGTTGCAGATATGCCCGAGTAAAGACTAATATCAACAAACTTCATCCCATTTCCCACATTCAATTGTAGGCTATTTTTGGAGTATTGATAATAATAACCACTTTGTACTTCTTGATTATAAATGTCTAATGATTCATCATTTATGGTCGATTTTAAAGCATGAAGATCTTCGGGTAACATATCTGTAGATAATACGTCCACATACCCGTCCTTATTGATATCATTCAAAGCATTACCCATAGAAAACAAGGAGGTGTGTCCAAAAGCACTTTTTAGACTTTCTTTAAACTTTCCATTTTTCTGATTGATATAATAATAATCCTGTTCGAAAAAATCGTTACTGATATAAATATCATCCCAACCATCATTATTTAAATCCGCTATGCTGATACCCAGACCGTAACCGATTGGTGCAGCATAAATGCCAGAACCTTTTGTTACATCAGAAAACTTTCCGTTATCGTTTCGAAATAAATGGTCACCAGCAATTTCATTGTATTTAAAGCGAAGGGTTGAATCGCCATAAGTATCATTACTATGTACCGAATGGGTAAGCACCAATAAATCTAAATCTCCATCTTTATCATAATCAAAAAAGGAAGCTTGTGTAGAAAGCCCTGCGAAGTCGATACCGTATTCTTTAGACTTTTCGGTAAATGTTAGATCTCCATTATTGATAAAAAGTAGGTTATGCCCTTTAAAACTTCGATAGCCAGAAACTACAGATACATAGATATCTGGATAACCATCATTATTGATATCTACAATGGTTACACCCGTTTTCCAGTTTTCTTGACGCCCACCTAGTCCCGAATTTTTAGTAATATCCTCGAAAGTTAACTCCCCCTTATTAATATATAATTGATTTTCTCCTTGATTAGAAACAAAAAATAAATCTTGTAATCCGTCATTATTAAAATCAGCGGCAGCAACGCCCGCTCCATTATAAAAATACAGATAGTCCAAAATATTAAGACTATCAGTTTCTGTAATCTTATTATTGAACATTACCTGCGTTTTTGTTGAGTCTAACTTTGTAAATATCCGAGCTAAGGAATCACTCTTCTTCGATTGACAAGCACTTAAAATACCCATCAATATCCATAAAAAATGTATCCTTTGTTTCATCGTATTAGTAATTTATAGTTAAAATGAACTATTTATTGAATTTAAAGGCTAAGGTTGTATCATTATTACGACCAAATAAATAGGTTTTCTGATGATTACTTCCTTGAACTGATATTGCAGACCTCACCTGACCTGAAATTTTTATACCGCTGATTTGATTAGGGATAAAATGAAAGCCATTCTTTTGATATTGGTACATTACTCCATAATTGGCGTCTAATCGTCCTACTTCTGGCTTAAAATCCCATGAGTTTCCAGTAAGAATTAATTGTTTACTACCATTCACATCATCAATCAAAATGCTATTTACACTAGATAGCTGAGCTTGATAAGGAAACACTTTCCATCCAAATTGATTTGCTCCTTTGTTAAAGAATACACCTGAGCTAAGGGTATTGATTTCGTGTACCTCAGCATCTTTCGTCATTTCAGGAGTCAAAACAACATCGGCAGATTTTCCTGCATAGTCCTCGTACCTCAAAAATCTTTTTTTCAGAATAGGCATTTGCATTACCATATCCTGTTTTAAATGAAAAACATAAGCCTTATGATCTGATTTATAAAGCGTTGTGATGCACTCTTTAGTCCCATTGTCATCAAAATCTTTAATATAAATTTTCATGGGCTCTTTTTCAGAAGCTTTAAATTTAGAATTTAAACCTAAATTCCCAGCTATGATGTCTAGTTTCCCATCTCCATTTATATCATTTACTGCAACACTACTCCACCACCCCTTATAGTTTTCTAGCGTATTATTTAGAGTGAACTTACCGTGGTCATTATTAAAAATATAAATCCCCATCCAGTTGCCCACCACAATTAAATCCTCATATCCATTTCCATCTAAATCTGCCCACTTGGCGTCTGTAACCATTCCCATTTGGGCATGTTTTCCTAAGACTTTCGCAGAGATATCCTTGAAATTTCCTTTTCCATCGTTTTCAAAAACGTAAGAATTTGGTGCACTTCCATAACTTCCAACTACATTTCTACTTCCAATAAATAAATCTAAATCTCCATCATGATCAAAATCTGAGCTGACAATGGTAGAAGCGTTGATTTCTACCTTGATGTTTTTATCTTTTCTCCAAGTAAACTTACCCTGCCCATTATTTTCATAAAATTTTGGATATAATACTTTGGTACCAATTGTTTCCTGATTACCACCGTAGCTTACAATTAAATCCTGATCTCCATCACCGTCAAAATCTCCAAAAACTGCCCCAGCACACTCTAAGTAATTTTGATGCTTAAAATCATCTGGTATATATTTTAAAAAATGTCCGTTTTTTTGTTGAATATAAATGGCAGCATTAAAGCCTTTTGAGCTACTCATATAAAAATCATCAAGACCGTCATTATTGATGTCACCTTTCACCAAATATGGATTTTGATGAGACAGCATTTGAAGCATCATTCTTTCTTGATCAAAATCTACAAAATCATCCTCCTCATGCTTAGGGATAGAGGGAAACAAGCTTTTTGTGACCTCAGAAAACATTTTTTTAGCAGGTACTTGTTCATAATTATACCTTTTCGTAGCATTTCTAATATCAATTGTATAGGTACTATCTGTTTTTAAATTTTTAATTGTCTGATAGTTCCCTTTTGGCCAAATCACTTCTAAAGAATCAATTTTTTGATGCTGCCCAACACCCATAGTTAAAACATTTGGAGCAGTACTGCTTTGGAAGCCATGAACAGGTTGATGATAATAAATTTCTGATGAATCTTGATGGAAAATTTTAATGGTACTACCCACCCCGAAAGTGTTCAAACTATCTCCTTTAAATTTTATACCGAGGTAATGATTGGTATTGATATGATTTGAATTATTTTGATAAACAAATAAGGGCATGTTTACATTATTAACCACTAAATCATTATCTCCATCATTATCTAAATCACCATAAGCTGCACCATTACTAAAAGATGCTTTATCTAAACCTAACTCTTGTGCTTTGTTGGTAAATGTTAAATTCTTATTGTTTATGAAAGCATAATTAGCTAAAGGGGTCGAATTCATTTTATCGGTAAATTTTTTATAATCAAACTTTTTACCGTCAGCCACTTTTGACATGTTTTCTTTACTTGATAAAAATTCAATATAATCCTGATTTGTTAAATCTTTAAAAATACCATTAGACACAAAAATATCCTTCCATCCATCATTATCAAAGTCCATAAATAATGCTCCCCAGCTCCAATCGGTTGCTGCCACCCCTGCATAAAATGCAATTTCAGAAAAGGTATTATCACCATTATTCAGCTGCAAACAATTTTGCATATACTGGTTATAATATCCATCATTTTGTTTAGACTTGTTTACATCATAGGTTTCAAAAAGTGTCATTGTTTTTAAGCGATAATCTCCTTCGGGTAGCATTTCAGTTGTAAATAAATCATATTTACCATCGTTATTAATATCTCCAACATCCGAACCCATAGATGCCAAACTTAAATGGCCCATTTGGGACTGAATATCTTCTTTAAAAGTCCCATTCTTTTGATTGATGTAAAGGTAATCCCTCTCGAAAAAATCGTTAGATACGTAAATGTCTGGATACCCGTCCTGATTAATGTCACACACGGAAACTCCTAATCCAAAACCAATGTCACTAGAATAAATTCCAGCTTCTTTATTTACATTAACAAAGTGACCTCCATCATTTCTATATAACCTATCCCCTCCTAACTCATTTACAACATTTCTTAAATTTTGAGTAAAATCAAAACTTCCGACTGGTCTAAAAGAATTATTTAATACATAGCAATCTAGATCCCCATCTAAATCATAATCAAAAAACACGGCATGAGTAGAAAGTCCTGCATCTGCCAATCCATAGGCTTTGGCTTCATCTTTAAAGGTTCCGTTGCGTTGATTTATAAAAAGCTCATTTTCAGTTTCACTACCATTTGCATTACCACTGTTACACACATAAATATCCAACCAACCGTCATGATTAATATCTACCATGGTCACTCCAGTACTCCAATATTTTGTTCCTTTTACGCCTGCCTTATCTGCAACATTCTCAAACTTCCAATTTCCTTTATTGATTAAAAGTTGGTTACCTTCTTGGTTAGATGTTAGATAAATATCGTTTAATCCATCGTTGTTAACATCTCCAATTGCAACTCCACCTCCATTATAATAATTTCTAAAAGTGAAGACATTTGTCCCTTGCTTATCCTGTAACTGGTTAATAAAGTTTATACCTATCTCTTTGTTGTCTTTTAGTGTGAATAATTTATTTTGTTTTTTATGACAAGATATTAAGCCAAAACAAAGTAATGGAAGATAAAAAATTGAGTATTTAAACATTTTAGAAAAGTTATAAAACGAATGTAGCGAGTAAACTCGCTACATTTTTGGATAAAATCAACTAAACTTAACCTATTTTATTAATATCCTGGATTTTGTTTCAGGTTTGGATTGGTATCCACAGCTCTTTGTGGAATTGGAAATAATGTTCTGCTTGGAGCTGATTTTGTAGCTCTTTGATCAACAGGATCATTAAATACTCCAAAACGAATCATGTCATTTCTTCTCCAACCTTCCCAATATAATTCTCTTCCTCTTTCAGCTAATAAGTTTTTAACATCTAAAGAAGTAAATAGAGAAGCTCCTCTGGTAGATCTCAAATCATTAACTAATTGTAGCGCTGTTTTACCTTGAGCGTCAGTACCACCTCTTAAAATACCTTCCGCTTTCATTAATAAAACATCAGCGAATCTTAAGAAAATATAGTCATTTGCAGCTTGTTCAATAATTCCATCATTTTTAGCATTTGGCTTAGGAATGTATTTAATCACACGGATTCCGTCAGCTTCTTTTGCGAACAATAGATTTACATTCTCGGTAAAAACTAAGTTATTTCCGCTTCTATCTTTTAATACTTCATTATTAGGTCCGTATTGCTGACCAATTAAGAAACCAGACTTCATTCCTACTTTATCTGTGAATCCAGGATAGCTTCCTCCTATTCTTTGATCTGTACTTTCAAAAGAATGATAAAAGTCAGCAAGTGTTGTAAAGCCGTTCCATCCACTAGGAGTTTGGTTATAATGTAAAGTCATTCTGAAACGATTTTGAACGTTTCCAATAGCTGCTCCTTCTTTATTTCCAATGACAAAGATTTCTTCTTTGGATAATGCTGTATTTTCAGGCGCAAAGTTATCAAAATACGTTGGCGTTAAAGACTTACCTGAAGTAGATATTACTTTATTACAATAATCTACTGCTTTATCCATATCAGCTTTTGCAAAGGTGTAAGGACCACCTAAAGTGGTGCCAGTATAAACGGCCTTATTCAAATAAACTTTAGCTAATAGTGTTTGTGCTGCTGTTTTATTTGCCTTATCTGCAGATCCTAAAGGTAAATTAGCTTCTGCAAATTCTAAGTCTTTGATTAAAAAATCAGTGGCTTCAACACGGCTCATCACTTTCGGATTAGTTTCAGGAGAATCAGTTGGATTTCTGAATGGTTGTTGACCGAAAAGGTCAACCATTTGAAACATAAAGAATGCCCTTAAAAAACTAGCTTCTGCTTTAATTTTATTATCTGAGGCTGCTGCGATAACCTGAGTTGCTCTATAAACACCAGTGTTTAACTGATCCCATGTAGAATTAATTTGATTATGGAAAGGATCCCAAGTATGTTGGTGAAGTTTTCTCCATGTACCAAAATCACCCCAGTCGGTACCACGTGTTGGGCCCATCATTTCATCTGTCGACTGTTCTTGTAATGCATATAAATTTGCTTGATCAGTAAAGCCATTTAACACATTATATACTCCTGCTAAATCAGCAGTGCTAGAAGTTGTGCTAGTATTTACAAATTTTGAGCCTAACACCTCTTCGTCTAACTTCGTACAACCTGAAATACTTACGAGGAGTATCCCACTAAAAGTTATTAAAATTTTTTTATTTATATTTTTCATTTTCTTGTATTTTTAAATTAAAATGACGCATTTAATCCCAATGTAAATGTTCTTGCACTTGGATATGCAGTATAATCTATACCTCTAGAGGGTACATTATTTCTTGCTTTATTGGTATTAACTTCGGGATCTAAACCAGAATAATTAGTGATTAATATCAGATTTTGACCAGATAAGGATAATCTCAAATTTTTGAATGATTTTGAATTAGCTGTATTAAAAGTATAACCTAATGAAGCATTCGACAGTCTTACAAAATCGCCTTTTTCTAAAAACCGTGTCGAAACTTCCGGTGCATTCAATGCATTTTCCTTACTGCTTGCAACATCAACCGTTACGTTTCGGCCGTTCTTTAAACTTCCTTTAGTAAACAAAGCATTTGCAGTATTGTTGTACAAATAAAATCCTGTTGATGCATTAATAAAGAAACTTGCATTCCATTTTCCATAAGAAAAATTATTGGTTAAACCTGCGTTAAATGTTGGCAAAGCACTTCCAACCACTTTAAATGCTGCATCATTTGGATAAATTGCAAATCCATTGTTATCATACCCTGCAAAAATTGGTAAGTTAAAAGATGATAATGGATAACCATCACGTATAGTTTGCACATACGCACCAGATAATCCTTGACCATTTATGTCTCCAGTAATCACTGTGCTACTTCCAAAATTCTTAACTGTATTTTTTAAAAAAGTCATGTTATAAGCAACTTCCCAATTAAATTTATTCCCTTGAATCGCTTTAACATCTAAACCAATTTCTAAACCTTTATTGATTACTTCGCCAGGTAAGTTTGTCCATCTTCTGCTAAATGCAGCTGGCTGAGCATAATCTTGCAAGAATAAAAGATCAGTAGTAGATTTGTCAAAATAATCAACTGTACTACTTAATCTTCCTCCAAATAAAGCAAAATCTAAACCTGCACCATACTGAGTGGTAGTTTCCCACTTAATATTAGGATTTGCCGCATTTATTTCAACTTGAGATCCGTCCAATTGTCTTTGTGTAATTGCTAAAGATGCCCCACCTGGATATTCCTGATTACCAGTTTTACCATAATTTAGTCTTATACTTAAATCAGTAAACACCTTCTTAGGAATAAAGTTTTCATTCATCAATTTCCACTTTGCAGCAATTGCTGGGAAGGTTGCATATTTGTTATTCGCTCCAAATTTAGAAGATCCATCTACACGAACAGTAGCGGTTAATAAGTACTTATCGCTAATGTTATAATTTAATCTTCCAAAAAATGATTGAAGTTCGTTACGTGTACTATCTCCAAAAGTTGGAACTTTTGTTTTGAAAGAATTTAAATCTTTAACTAATACGTTAGGCGTTTTGGTATCAGAGGCTACATTATAAAATGCATTACTTTTAAAGTCCTGATATGAATATCCTACTAAAGCAGTCAGTGGATTTTTTGCTACATTAACATCGTAGGTTAAAGTATGCTCTACTAAGGTTGATCTTAACTTGAGGTTTTGCTCAACTCCTCTTCCATTACCAGTAACTTGGTTGATATTAATTCCTCTGAAATTACTTCCACCTGTATAGCCTTGAAGCCTTGGATCTAGAAAAGTTTGTCTTAAACTATTTGAATTATCGAGACCTAAAGTAGCTTTATAGTTTAATCCTTTAGTAATGGTCCATGTTGCACTTATATTAGCTAAATAGCGATTGATTTTATCGGAATCATCTATGTAAGCCAACATAGCTGCCGGATTTCTAAAATCTCCACCTGGGAAAAAGAAGGTTCCATCCGCATTTTTTACAGGATAAGTAGGATTGGCCTGAATCGCAGCACCTACTAAACTTCCTTGAAAGCCAGCATTATCAGATATAGGAGCATATATGTTCTTCACATTAGCACCTGTTAAGGATAAATCAAGTTTGACTTTATCATTTAGGATTCTTTTTGAACCATTCAATCTTCCAGTTAAACGACCTAAAGAAGAATTTTTAACAATACCTCCTATTTTATCGTATCCTAAAGATACCCGATAGTTAGAAGTTTGATTAGACCCACCGTATCCTAGGTTATAATTTTGAGATACACCTGTTCTAAAGATTTCATTTTGCCAATTGGTATTTCCTTTAAAATCTACAGCTACTGGATTAGCTCCAGCATTTAAAACACCCGCATAGAATTGTGTAGCATTTAATAAATCATACCTCTTTGCGGCTGATGAAACGCTTGTACTTGCAAGAAATGATAAACCTTGACCAGAAGATCCTTTTTTAGTCGTAATAATTACAACACCATTTGCACCTCTCGAGCCATAAATAGCCGCTGCAGATGCATCTTTTAATACACTGATGTTTTCAATATCAGAAGGATTTAAAAATGAAAGGGGATTTCTAGCAGATGAACTTCCACTACCACTATCAAAACCACCTGATGTTCCACCACCATCTAATGGCACTCCATCCACAACAAATAATGGATTGTTACCACTACGAATAGATCCTGTACCACGAATGTTAATATTAATCCCGGATCCTGGCTCCCCACTAGCTGGAGTTACTTGAACACCTGCTAATCTTCCTTGAAGTAATTGTTCAGGAGAAGAAATAACTCCCTTATTAAAGTCTTTGGTTCCCAATGTAGCTACAGAACCTGTTGCATCTTTAATTTTTTGAGTTCCGTAACCTACAACCACCACCTCATTAAGAGAAGTGTTATCAGCTTCTAGAACAATTTCATAAGACCGTTTGGTTCCAATTGCTACTTCTATTGTTTTATAGCCTATATAAGAGACTTCTAAAGTAGTTACTCCGTCATTCACCTTCAATTGAAATTTTCCATTAAAATCAGTAACGGTTCCTGAATTAGTGTTTTTAACTTTTACGGAAACTCCAATTAATGGTGACCCGTCTTTTTTGTCTATAACTTTTCCCTCAATCGTTTTCGTTTGAGCTGAAACAAACTCAAATGTGAAGAAAATAAGTAACAAACTAAGCGATAGTAAACGTTTAAATTGCATAATTTTAGTTTAAATTGGTTATATTAAATGTAAGAAATTATTAAATCGTAAACATAATCTTTTAAATTAATTAAAATTATTTCAATTTTTTGAACCATTAATAATGATTTCAATAAAATTTTATACCTTTTAAAGAAAATTTATGAAGTCAAATTTTAATATCTAAAAAAAATAGTTTGATTACGGATTAATTGGTTACACTAAATTACATTAAAAAATAATACGATTATACTTTAAAGCAATTCAAATCACCTTAAACATGTTCGCAAACGTTTGCGAATATGTTTGCTGTTGGAAAATAAATTTAAAAATCGTACAACATAAATTAAAAGAAAATAAACTTGAGAATCTCCAATTTACTTCTACTCATTTGAATAACTATCCTTTTAATTTATTCCTAAAATGGCAAGCTTAATGATACTATAAATGAAATTTGATTAACACAAAAAAAATTCAATTTTAAAAAATTATGATGAAAATTTTTATTCGGATGAATTATAAAAACATCTATTCGGAAAGTTAGTTAAAAGTCCAAATCCTTTGAGATAGGTTACAAATACAATCTTACCATACAGAAAAATTCAGTTATCGCATACATTGCTAGTCTTCCTCATCCAAATCAAAAAAACTGTCTTTTAAGTCATCAATTTCCCTTCTATCTTTTTTTGTTGGTCGCCCAGTTCCGGTATCTCTTTTTAGAAGTGGTGAATGAAACATAGACTTGAATTTAGCGGTCTCTTCCGGAGGAGTTAGATCTTCATAAGCCAATATTGCTTTTTTTGCATCTACTCGGGTAGCTAAGAGATCAAGAACTTTGATGGTCTTTTTCTCAATTGCTTTAGAAACCTGATAGACTTCTCCTACTTTCACCTCATAACTCGGCTTAATATTGGTTCCTTCTTTCTTCACTCTTCCAGCTCTACAGGCATCTGTTGCTAATGAACGGGTTTTAAACAACCTGATAGACCACAAGTATTTATCAATTCTTAATTTTTCTGCCATAATCTCTTCAAAAATAAAGCAAAATTTAAGGTAAAAGGCAAAAAAACCTTTAATTTGCACCAAAATTACAATTATGATAGCCGAACTAAAAAAAGCCGTTGAAGAGGCCTGGGAAGATAGAAACCTATTAAACTTTAAAGAATATAGAGACCATATTGAACGTATTATTTATCGTTTAGATATTGGCGAATTACGTGTTGCAGAACCCATTGGTAATGTATGGCATGTAAACGATTGGATTAAAAAAGCAGTGATCATGTATTTCCCCATCCGTGAGATGGAGGAAATTAAAGCAGGTCCCTTTGTGTTTTATGATAAAATGAAACTTAAAACTGACTTTAAAAAAACTGGTGTACGTGTAGTTCCTCATGGTTTAGCCCGTTATGGTGCTTATTTGGCAAAAGGAGTCATCATGATGCCTTCTTATGTAAATATTGGTGCTTATGTAGACGAAGGGACGATGGTAGATACATGGGCTACCGTAGGTTCATGTGCGCAAATTGGTAAAAATGTCCATCTAAGTGGTGGTGTTGGAATTGGTGGAGTGTTAGAACCTATACAAGCGGCTCCTGTGATCATCGAGGATAATTGTTTTATTGGTTCGAGAGCGATTGTTGTAGAAGGTGTAAGAGTGGAGACTGAAGCTGTATTAGGAGCAAACGTTGTATTAACTGCTTCTACCAAAATTATTGATGTAACCGGACCAGAACCAATTGAACACAAAATGGTAGTTCCTGCCCGTTCAGTTGTGATTCCTGGCTCCTACACTAAGAAATTCCCTGCTGGAGAATTCCAAGTACCTTGTGCACTAATTATTGGTAAACGTAAAGAATCAACAGATAAAAAGACATCTCTTAACGATGCTTTGAGAGAAAATAAGGTAGCAGTTTAGGAGTAAAAAAGTTAAAGGTGAAAAGTAAAAAGTTCAAGCGTCTTTTTACTTTCAACTTTTCACTTTCAACTTAAAAAAAATGAGAATCGGATTCGAAGCTAAAAGAGCATTTAAAAACTTTACAGGTTTAGGCAATTATGCTCGTTCAGTTATTAAAATCCTTTCTACCCAACATCCCGAAAATCAATACTTTCTTTACACTCCAGATAAAGTAAAAACCAACAGAACCAAATTTCTATACGAGCTTCCTAATACAATCATTAGGTCCGCTCCTTTAAAATTCTTAAAATCTTATTGGAGAAGTAAAGGAGTTGTTAAAGATTTAATCAAAGATGAAATTGAGCTTTATCACGGATTGAGTCATGAACTCCCATCTGGTTTAAAAAAAGCTGGAATTAACTCAATAGTCACCATCCATGATTTAATTTATTTGCGATATCCGCAATATTTCAAATGGTTAGATCGGAAGATTTATGATGCTAAGTTTCGTTTGGCTTGTAAAAGTGCTGATAAAATCATCGCGATAAGCGAACAAACTAAAAGAGATATTATTCATTTTTTTGGAACTAATGAATCTAAAATTGAAGTTGTTTATCAGGGATGCGACCCCGTTTTTTACAAAGCTGAAAACCAATTAAAATTGGGGGAGCTAAAGTCAAAATATCAATTACCTGATGAATTTTTACTTTGTGTTGGAACCATAGAAAACAGGAAAAATCAATTATTAATTTTAAAAGCGCTACAGAACTTACCTGATTCTATCAATTTGATATTGGTTGGAAAAAAAACTCCTTATCAGGATATTTTACAAAACTTCATCACACTTCATAATTTTGAAAAAAGAGTGACATTCTTAAATGATGTTCCTTTTTTGGATTTACCAGGGATATATCAATTAGCCAAAATATTTATTTATCCTTCAAAATTTGAAGGTTTTGGTATCCCGATTTTGGAAGCACTGAATTGTGGTGTTCCTGTTAATGCTTTAAAAGGTTCTTGTTTAGAAGAGGCTGGTGGCCCCGATAGCTATTATGTTGCTAATGATGATGCTGAAGCCTTAAGAGAAACCATTTTAAAAGTGTTCGGGAATGACGAATTAAGAAAACAAATGAGTGAAAAAGGCAAACGATTTGCATTAAGTTTTAGAGAAGATAAAGTAGGCGCCAATTTGATAAAGGTTTATCAAGAAATCATAAATCATGCTTAAAGAAGAAATTAACAAAGCTTTAGAAGTTTTAAAACAAGGTGGAATTATCCTTTACCCTACCGACACCGTTTGGGGTTTAGGTTGTGATGCAACGAATGCCGAAGCGGTAGCAAAAATTTTTAAACTGAAAAATCGGGAAGACAGCAAAAGTTTAATTATTCTTTTAGATACTGACAACAAGTTGCAAAGCTATATTTCTGAAGTTCCCGATATTGCTTATGATTTAATCGAATATACCGAAAAGCCTCTAACTATCATTTATTCTGGAGCTAAAAATTTAGCTCCTAATCTCATCAATCAAGATGGAAGTGTAGGGATTCGCATTCCAAAACATGACTTTTGTCAGCAGCTTATCCAAGGTTTTCGGAAACCTATTGTTTCCACCTCTGCAAATATTAGCGGCGAACCTTCGCCTTCTAACTTCTTAGAAATCAGCCAAAAAATTATTAAAGGTGTTGATTATGTGGTTGATTTAGAACAAGAAAGCACAGAAAAGAAAGAACCTTCTACCATCATGAAGCTTGAAGCTGACGGCAAATTCATCTTTATCAGGAAATAATAAAGCCATACAATATAGCCCATGGTTTAAACCATGGGCTATATTATTATATTTGCACAAAATTGAACATTTAACAAACCCATCCCGATTAAGAAAACACAAATAATTTGAAAGAGCATCTTCAACATCCCGTATTTGCAATTCTTTCGCATTTAGCAACACAACTCAATGTTGATGCTTATGTGATTGGTGGATTTGTTCGTGATATATTTTTGAAACGTTCTTCTAAAGACGTAGATATTGTGGTAATTGGGAACGGACCCGAATTCGCTCAGGCTGCCGCTGATGTTTTAAATACGCAAGTCAATATTTTTAAAAGTTTTGGTACTGCCATGTTGCGCTATCAGGACTTAGAAATTGAGTTCGTAGGCGCCAGAAAAGAGTCGTATAGAGCAGATTCTCGTAAACCCATTATAGAGGATGGCGATTTGGAAGACGATCAAAAACGTCGTGATTTCACCATTAATGCCATGGCGATTCAGCTTAACCAAGCTCATTTCGGGAAATTGTTAGACCCTTTTAATGGCTTGCAACATCTGGAAGAAAAAATCATCATTACCCCTTTAAATCCTGAAGAAACATTTTCTGATGATCCTTTGCGAATGATGCGAGCCATTCGTTTTGCATCGCAATTGAATTTTCAAATTGTTGATGAGGCTTTAGAAGCTATCAAAAAAAATAAATTCAGAATCCAAATCGTCTCAAAAGAACGTATAACAGATGAGTTGAATAAAATTATTTTATCTCCAGTCCCGTCTATTGGGTTCAAATATTTATTTGATTCGGGATTGCTTCATTTGATATTTCCTCAGATGACGGATTTGTACGGAGTAGAAATAATTGAAGGCAAAGGCCACAAAGATAATTTCTACCACACACTAGAGGTGTTAGATAATATTGCAACCACAACAGATGATTTATGGTTACGTTGGGCAGCAATTTTGCATGATATTGCAAAACCAGCAACAAAAAGATTTGAGAAAAACCATGGCTGGACATTTCACGGGCATGAAGATAAAGGCGCCCGCTTGGTTCCTAAAATCTTCAATCAATTAAAATTACCTTTGAACGAGAAAATGAAATTCGTTCAAAAATTGGTTTTACTGCATCTAAGACCTATAGTTTTAGCTCAGGATGTGGTTTCAGATTCAGCCGTAAGACGCTTATTATTTGAAGCTGGAGAAGATATTGAAGCATTAATGAAGCTTTGCCATGCTGATGTAACCACAAAAAATGAATACAAAAAGAAACGTTATCGAAACAATTTTGAACTCGTAAAACAAAAGCTTAAAGATGTGGAGGAGCGAGATAAAGTGAGAAACTGGCAGCCTCCATTAAGTGGGGAAGATATTATGAAAGCATTCAATATTCGGGCTGGCAAGGAAGTTGGTGTGATAAAAAATCAAATCAGAGAAGCTATTTTAGAAGGCGATATCAAAAATAACAGAGAAGAAGCTATTTCTTTGATGATTAATTTAGGAAATCAGCTAGGTTTAGAAATGGTAAATCAGATAAATTAAAAAATCAATCAAATAAAAATTATTTTTGCAGTATGGCAATATATAGATTTAGGATAAGTTTTGAGGATTACGATGAAGTAATGCGTGAAATTGATATCAAATCAAATCAAACTTTTAAAGACCTTCATTTTTTCTTTTTGCAAAATGTAGGTTACGATCCAGAAAAAACTTCTTCATTTTATGTGAGTAACGATCAATGGATTAAAAATGAGGAGTTAGCTTACCTACCTAATCAGCGGAAACTTGATCAAGGTGTGGCTTTATTAGAAAATTCAAAGCTTTTCAAGTTTATCGATGATCCGCATCAAAAGTTTTACTACATCTACAATTTTGAAAAACCATTCGAATTTCATGTAGAATTGATTAAAATTTTAGATAATAATCCTGCCTTAGAATTACCAAGTCTTTTTAAATCAATTGGCGAAGCTCCTAAAATTTCTATCCCGATTATAGGTTCGGCTGATGAAATTACAGGAGATGAGGAAGACGTTGACGACGAAATTGAAGACCAAGCAATTATTGCAGATGACGAAGAACTAGACGGCTTAAATACCGACACTGAAGGAGATTCAGAGGCAGAAGACGAGGACGAATTTGCGGATGAATTTTCAGACAATGAAGGCTTTGATGACGCAGATTTAGAGAAAGATTAAGCTTAATTGTCATACCGAATTTATTTCGGCATCTTTAATATCTCAAGTATAGATCCTGAAATAAATGCAGGATGACAAATAAATGCAGGGAAAACAAAAAACTTTAATAGTCATAGCAGGTCCAACCGCCATAGGCAAAACTGCTTTGGCTATTGAAATTGCCCAAACCTATCAAACAGAAATTATCTCTGCAGATTCTCGTCAGTTTTTTAAAGAAATGAGTATCGGAACTGCAAAACCTAACCCACAGGAATTAGCAACGGTACCTCATCACTTTATCAATTCCCATTCAATACATGAAGAAGTAAGCGTAGGGACTTTTGAAAAGCAAGCCAGCGCAAAAATAGATACGCTATTTCAGCAAAATGATGTTCTAGTAATGGTGGGTGGGTCTGGTTTGTATATCAACGCCGTTCTTTATGGTTTTGATGAAATCCCAAAAGCTGACGAAAACTTACGAAATCAATTGAATCAGAGACTAGCATCTGAAGGAATTGAATCCCTTCAAAAACAACTCAAAGAATTAGACCCTACTTATTTTAACCAGGTGGATATACATAATCCTCAAAGAGTGATTAGAGCGTTAGAAGTTTGTTTAACTACTGGGAAACCTTTCTCCTCTTTCAGAAAAACTCAAAATAAAGAGCGTAATTTCAATACAATTTTCATTGGATTAAATACAGAAAGAGAACAATTATACGAAAGAATCAACCTTCGAGTTGATTTAATGATGCAGGATGGCTTATTAGATGAAGTAAAAAGCTTAAGAGAATATCAGCATCTTAATGCTTTAAAAACTGTAGGCTATTCAGAAATCTTCAATCATATAAATGGAGAATGGACTTTAGAGCAAGCTGTAGATAAAATTAAACAAAACAGCCGCAATTTTGCCAAAAGGCAATTAACGTGGTTTAAAAGAAGTGAAGATGTGTTGTGGTTTAATCCTTCAAACTCGAAAGAAATATTGGATTATGTAGAAACTACCCTGTAGCACTCGATTTCCCAGAAAAGAAATTAAAAAATAAAACTAAGAAAGAAATAGAGCTAAATATCTGTACAATAGAGAGTATCTTTCCTACATCACTTATCGGATGGATATCCCCATAACCAACCGTAGAACTCGTAATAAATGAAAAGTAAATAGCATCAATTGCGCTTTCTATTGGGATATTTAAAAAGTCTCCAGCTATATAAATCACTGCAAAAGTTAAACCCGACTCAAAGAAATTTAATACCAACATCAATAAAGTTCTCGTATTAGAACCCTTTAAATGTTGATATTCTAAAAATATTTTCGAAAATAGGTAGATATAGGTTTCTATTAAAAAATAAACAGCGATTAAATAGATATAGGTATAATCGTACCAACGAAAAGCAAGAATTAAAGCAGGGAAAATTGTTTTTATTAGTACATAAAACTCAACCACTAATTTTCTACTTAAAGTACCCCACGATTTGAAAATTTCATCAATCAAAACGCCAGGGAATAAAAGTAACATGGTTACTAAGGTTAATCTAAAAATCCTTAATATTCCAAAATCATCGTATTTGTCTCCTCTCCAAACTTCTGAAATTTTATATAATTGGTGTTGGTAACCCGAAAGGGAATTTTCTTCAAAATCTTGATTTCCTTTAAAGATTCCTTTAATTCCCTTTGCCATTACATATTTTTAAGCTTGTGCAGTAGGTCCGCCGAAATTAAATGGCATCCCTCCTTCATTTCCGCTACCCATCTTAATGGTTCCATTAGCCATTTCAAATTTAGCGATATTATCTTCTAAAGCATTCATCAGCCTTTTTGCATGATCTGGAGTCAATACAATTCTGCTTTTTACTTTAGCCTTAGGCACTCCAGGCATTACTCTTATAAAATCTAGTACAAATTCACTATTCGAATGTGTGATGATTGCAAGATTAGAATAAGTTCCTTCAGCCATTTCCTCTGATAGTTCTATATTAATTTGGTTGTCATTTTGTTCTTCCATGTCCCTAAATTAAAAAAGTCCTCCTGTAAAAGGAGGACTTTTGAATAAATATTTAATGAATTAAAGAAATTCTGGCTTAAGCCCCAACTTCTTCCTCTTCTTCTTTAGAAGCCATTAATTTATCATACTCTTCCTGAGAACCAACAATGATTCTTTCATAGTCACGTAAGCCTGTTCCTGATGGAATTAAGTGACCTACAATAACGTTCTCTTTCAGACCTAATAAATTATCACGCTTACCGGCGATAGCTGCTTCATTCAATACTTTAGTAGTTTCCTGGAAGGATGCTGCTGAAATGAATGATTTAGTACCTAATGAAGCTCTAGTAATACCTTGTAACATTGGGCTTGCGGTAGCGGCTCTTGCTTCTCTAGCAGTTACCAACTTCATATCCTTACGTTTCAATTGTGAATTCTCATCACGTAATCTTCGTACAGATACAATCTGACCTGATTTTAAAGTGTTAGAATCTCCAGTATCTTCTACTACTACTTTATCATAGATCTCATCATTCTCAATAGAGAAATCAAAACGATCAACAGCTTGTTTTTCTAAGAAACTTGTATCACCTGCGTCTTCAATCAAAACTTTCTGCATCATTTGGTGAACGATGGTTTCAAAATGCTTATCGTTAATTTTCACACCTTGTAAACGGTAAACTTCTTGGATACCATTTACTAAGTACTCTTGAACTGCAGCTGGACCTTTGATGGATAAAATATCTCCAGGAGAGATAGCTCCGTCAGACAATGGCATACCTGCTTTAACAAAATCATTTTCTTGTACCAAGATGTGCTTAGAAAGTGGAACCAAGTATTTTTTAACTTGACCATCTCTAGATTCGATAGTTACCTCGCGGTTACCACGTTTCACACCACCTAAAGTTACCACACCGTCAATCTCAGTTACAACCGCAGGATTTGAAGGATTTCTTGCTTCAAATAATTCAGTTACACGAGGTAAACCACCGGTGATATCTCTGGTTTTTCCAGTTGTACGAGGGATTTTTACTAAAATCTCACCCATTTTCACTTGGTCGGCTTCATCAACCGTTACGTGTGCTCCTACTGGAATATTATATTCTCTGATAGAATCACCTTTCTTATCAACGATTTTTACAACCGGATTTTTAGTTTTATCACGAGTATCAATAATTACTTTTTCTCTGTGACCAGTTTGTTCGTCAGATTCTTCACGGAAAGTTACTCCCTCTATAACAGATTCAAACTCAACCTTACCCGTAAATTCAGAAATAATGACCGCATTATATGGATCCCAAGAACATAACTTATCTCCTTTGGTGACTTTATCTCCTTCTTTAACAAAAAGGAAAGATCCGTAAGGGATATTGTTAGTCATAATTACTCTTCCAGACTTTGGATCAGTAATTTTGAATTCGCCAGAACGTCCTAATACCACCTCAATTTCACCTTCTTCCGTAGTCTTAGTAACTGTTCTTAAGTTCTCAAATTCGATAACACCATCAAACTTCGCGTTGATTTGAGATTCAGCTGCAATGTTAGATGCAGTACCACCCACGTGGAAAGTACGTAATGTTAACTGTGTACCCGGCTCACCGATTGATTGAGCAGCAATTACTCCAACTGCCTCACCCATTTGAACTGGCTTACCAGAAGCTAAGTTACGTCCATAACATAATGCACAAACTCCTCTTGGAGATTCGCAAGTTAATACAGAGCGGATTTCTATACCTTCTATAGGAGATTCTTCGATTCTTCTAGCAGTCTCTTCATTAATGTCCTGATCTGCTTTTACTAATATTTCATTAGTGATAGGGTCATAAACATCATGTAATGATGTACGACCTAAAATTCTATCATATAATGGCTCAATTATATCTTCTTGATCCTTTAAAGCAGTAGTAAACATTCCTCTTAACGTACCACAATCATGATGTTTAATCACCATATCTTGCGCCACATCATGTAAACGACGTGTCAAGTAACCTGCATCCGCAGTTTTTAAAGCTGTATCCGCTAATCCTTTACGAGCACCGTGAGTAGAAATAAAGTATTCTAATACGGATAATCCTTCTTTAAAGTTAGAAAGAATTGGATTTTCAATAATTTCACCACCTGAACCAGATTTTTGCGGTTTCGCCATCAATCCCCTCATACCACATAACTGACGAATTTGCTCTTTAGAACCACGGGCTCCAGAATCTAACATCATGTAAACAGAGTTGAAACCCTGATTATCGTTAGTTAATTGAGTCATTACGTGAGTCGTCAATCTGTTATTGATACGAGTCCAGATGTCAATAATTTGGTTGTAACGTTCGTTATTGGTAATGAAACCCATATTGTAGTTACCCATTACATCTTGAACTTCTTTTCTGGCTTGCTCTAATAAGGTATGTTTCTCTGTTGGGATATTTAAATCCTTCAAGTTGAAAGATAAACCTCCGATAAATGCAGATTGGAAACCCAGCGTCTTAATTTCATCTAAGAAATTTGCCGCTCTCGCCATACCTGTATTTTTAACTACTTCACCAATGATATCACGTAATGATTTCTTAGTTAATAGCTCATTGATATAACCAACTTCAGGCGGAACAACTTCATTAAATAATACTCTTCCAACAGTAGTATCAATGATTTTTTCTACTAAAGATCCATCTTTTTCTTTAACTGTTGCTTTTACTTTAATAAAAGCGTGAAGATCAATCATCCTCTCATTATAAGCAATGATCACTTCTTCTGCAGAATAGAAAGTTTGACCTTCTCCTTTTACAATATGTCCTTCTTCTGTTTTACGTCCTTTGGTCATGTAGTATAGACCCAAAACCATATCCTGAGATGGTACTGTAACTGGAGTTCCGTTAGCCGGATTTAAAATATTATGTGAAGCTAACATCAAGATTTGGGCTTCCAAAACTGCAGCGTTACCTAGTGGTACGTGTACTGCCATCTGGTCACCATCAAAATCTGCATTGAATGCTGTACATACTAAAGGATGCAATTGGATTGCTTTTCCTTCAATTAATTTTGGTTGGAAAGCTTGGATACCTAAACGGTGTAATGTAGGAGCTCTGTTTAATAAAATAGGATGCCCTTTTAATACATTCTCTAAAATATCCCATACTAAAGGATCTTTTCTATCAACAATTTTCTTTGCTGATTTTACAGTCTTAACAACACCTCTTTCTATCATCTTACGGATGATAAACGGTTTGAAAAGCTCTGCAGCCATATCTTTAGGTAAACCGCATTCGTGTAGTTTCAATGTTGGACCCACCACAATTACAGAACGTCCAGAATAATCCACACGCTTACCCAATAAGTTTTGACGGAAACGACCTTGTTTACCTTTTAAGATATCAGAAAGAGATTTTAAAGCTCTGTTACCTTCAGTTTTAACCGCATTCACCTTACGTGAATTGTCAAATAATGAATCAACAGCCTCTTGTAACATACGCTTTTCGTTACGTAAGATTACTTCCGGAGCTTTAATTTCCATTAATCTTTTTAAACGATTGTTACGGATAATTACTCTTCTATATAAATCATTTAAATCTGAAGTCGCAAAACGACCACCTTCTAAAGGCACTAATGGACGTAATTCTGGTGGAATAACAGGAACGATTTTAATAATCATCCACTCCGGATTATTCGCAATACGTGTTTTAGCATCACGGAAAGCTTCCACAACTTGCAAGCGTTTTAAAGCTTCATTTTTACGTTGCTGAGAAGTTTCGTTAGCTGCTTGATGACGTAAATCGTAAGATAATTGATCTAAGTCTAATCTAGATAATAAGTCTTCTAAAGCTTCAGCACCCATCTTAGCGATGAATTTATTTGGATCTTTATCATCCAAATACTGATTTTCTTTGGGTAATTTATCTAAAATATCTAAATATTCTTCTTCTGTTAAGAAGTCCATGTAAGCGATACCTTCATCGGCCATTTGACCCGCTTGAATCACTACATATCGTTCATAATAAATGATTAAATCTAATCTTTTGGTTGGTAAACCTAAAAGGTAACCAATTTTGTTAGGTAAAGATCTGAAGTACCAGATATGCGCAACAGGAACTACCAAGTTAATGTGTCCCATACGCTCGCGACGTACTTTTTTCTCAGTTACTTCTACACCGCAACGGTCACAAACGATTCCCTTATAACGGATTCTTTTGTATTTACCGCAATGGCATTCGTAATCCTTCACCGGACCAAAAATTCTTTCGCAAAACAAACCATCACGCTCAGGCTTGTATGTTCTATAATTAATGGTTTCAGGCTTCAACACCTCACCACTTGATCTCTCTAAAATTGCTTCTGGAGAAGATAAACTAATGGTAATCGAAGTGAAATTACTTTTGATTTTACTATCCTTTTTGTAAGACATATTCTTTCTTTAAGTTGAAAGTTAAAAGTGATAAGTTGTAAGTAATAAGTAAACTTATAACCTACAACTTATAACCTAAAACTAGTCTAATGTAATATCTAATCCTAAACCTCTTAATTCATGAACCAATACATTGAATGATTCTGGAACACCTGGAGTTGGTAAGTTTTCGCCTTTTACGATAGCTTCGTAAGTTTTAGCTCTTCCTACCACATCATCAGATTTAACAGTTAAGATTTCTTGTAAGATGTTTGATGCACCAAATGCCTCTAATGCCCAAACTTCCATCTCACCAAAACGCTGACCACCAAATTGTGCTTTACCACCTAATGGTTGTTGTGTAATTAATGAGTACGGTCCAATTGAACGAGCATGCATCTTATCATCAACCATGTGGCCTAATTTCAACATATAGATAATACCTACAGTTGTTGGTTGATCAAAACGATCTCCAGTTAAACCATTGTATAGATAAGTTCTTCCTGATTCTGGTACACCAGCTTGTTTCACATATCCTTCTACCTCATCATGGGAAGCACCATCGAAAATTGGTGTAGCAAATTTTAATCCTAATTCTTTACCGGCCCAACCTAAAACAGTTTCGTAAATCTGTCCTAAGTTCATACGAGAAGGCACACCCAGAGGATTTAAAACGATATCTACTGGAGTTCCATCTGATAAGAAAGGCATATCCTCGTCTCTTACGATACGGGCTACAATACCTTTATTACCGTGACGACCTGCCATCTTATCACCAACTTTTAATTTACGTTTCTTAGCAACATAAACTTTAGCCATTTGAACAATCCCTGATGGAAGCTCATCACCAACACTGATCGCAAATTTATCTCTTCTGTATGCTCCTAATTCTTCATTGGTTTTGATACCGAAGTTGTGTAATAAAGTTTTGATCAGATCATTTTTATCATCATCAGTAGTCCATTTTGTTGGATTGATGTGATTATAATCTAATTCCATTAATAGTTTTTGAGTGAATTTAACACCTTTAGCTATCAATAGCTCTTTATATACATTGAATACTCCTTGAGAAGTTTTGCCGTTTACGATAGTGAACATTTTATCAACTAAGCTCTCTCTCAGTTCTCTAACTGCTTTTTCATGCTTAGCATCCAACTTCTCTAACATTGCTTTTTCTTCTGCTTTAGAAGTTTTCTTAGCTCTAGAGAATAATTTAGAATCGATAACAACACCTTTGATTGATGGAGGAGTTTTTAAGGATGCATCTTTCACATCACCAGCTTTATCACCAAAGATTGCTCTTAGTAATTTTTCTTCTGGAGATGGGTCTGACTCTCCTTTTGGAGTAATCTTACCAATTAAAATGTCACCTTCTTGAACTTCGGCACCAACTCTGATAATTCCATGTTCATCTAAATCTTTAGTAGCTTCTTCAGAAACGTTTGGAATATCTGGTGTCAACTCTTCTTCACCGCGTTTAGTATCTCGAACTTCTAGCTCGAATTCTTCGATGTGAAGAGAAGTAAATATATCTTGAGAAACAACTCTTTCAGAAATTACAATCGCATCTTCAAAGTTATATCCCTGCCAAGGCATGAAAGCAACTTTTAAATTGATACCTAATGCTAACTCTCCGTCTTGTGTTGCATAACCTTCACACAATACTTGTCCTTTTTCAACTTTTTGACCTTTCTTAACGATTGGTTTTAAGTTGATGCAAGTACTTTGATTGGTTTTCTTAAACTTAATTAAGTCGTAACTTTTAGATTCTCCTTCAAATGAAACTAATCTATCATCATCGTTTCTTTCGTATTTGATGGTGATTTTATTAGCATCAACATACTCAACAACTCCGTTTCCTTCTGCGTTGATTAATGTTCTTGAATCACGGGCAACTCTTCCTTCTAATCCAGTTCCAACAATTGGAGCTTGTGGACGTAATAAAGGAACAGCTTGACGTTGCATGTTAGATCCCATTAGGGCTCTGTTCGCATCATCATGTTCTAAGAATGGAATCAAAGAAGCTGCAATTGAGGTAATTTGATTTGGAGCAATATCAATGTAATCTAATTTTTCAGGATCGATTACAGGGAAGTCACCTTCGTATCTTGCTTTTACTTTCTCATCTTCAAAAACACCTTTATCACTGTATTGAGCATTCGCCTGAGCAATGGTCATTCCGTCTTCATCTTCAGCAGATAAATAAGTAACCGGCTGATCTACAACAACAACACCGTCATTAACTTTACGGTAAGGAGTCTCGATAAAACCTAAGTTATTAATCTTAGCATGAACACAAAGAGAAGAAATCAAACCAATGTTTGGACCCTCTGGAGTTTCAATAGTACACAACCTACCGTAGTGGGTATAGTGAACGTCACGAACCTCGAAACCAGCTCTTTCACGTGATAAACCGCCAGGACCTAATGCTGACAAACGACGTTTGTGCGTAATCTCAGCCAATGGATTGGTTTGATCCATGAATTGAGATAACTGATTAGTTCCAAAGAAAGAGTTAATTACTGATGATAATGTACGAGCATTGATCAAATCTGTTGGGGTAAATACCTCGTTATCACGGATGTTCATACGCTCACGGATTGTTCTAGCCATACGAGCTAAACCAACACCAAACTGCGCATATAATTGTTCTCCAACAGTTCTTACTCTTCTGTTTGATAAGTGATCAATATCATCTACATCTTCTTTAGAGTTGATTAATTTGATCAAATATTTCACAATCGCAATGATGTCTAACTTAGTCAAAACCTTAGTTTCAACTGGCGTATCCATCTTTAATTTACGATTGATTCTGTAACGTCCTACATCGCCTAAATCATAACGCTTATCAGAAAAGAATAAACGATCGATGATACCACGAGCAGTTTCTTCATCAGGTGGTTCGGCGTTACGTAATTGTCTATATATATGTTCAACCGCTTCTTTAGCAGAATTGGAAGTGTCTTTTTGTAGCGTATTATAAATGATCGTGTAATCTCCAGTGTTTGCATCTTCCTTAGAAAGGATCAATGTTTTTACACCAGCATCAACAATCATATCAATTTGATCTTCCTCCAAAATGGTTTCTCTTTCGAGAATAATTTCATTTCTATCGATAGATACTACTTCTCCAGTATCCTCATCCACAAAATCTTCTACCCATTTCTTAAGCACTCTAGCGGCCAATTTACGACCTACGTATTTCTTTAAGCCAGATTTGCTTACTTTCACCTCATCAGCAAGATCAAATAATTCCAATATATCTTTATCAGAATCATAACCAATCGCTCTTAAGAGTGTAGTTACCGGAAACTTTTTCTTACGGTCGATGTAAGCATACATGACATTATTAACGTCAGTTGCAAATTCGATCCAAGATCCTTTAAAAGGAATCACACGAGCGGAGTAAAGCTTGCTTCCGTTGGTATGTCGACTTACGCCGAAGAATACACCCGGAGAACGGTGCAATTGAGATACAATTACACGCTCTGCACCATTGATTACAAAAGTACCTTTAGGTGTCATATAAGGAATAGTTCCTAAATAAACATCCTGCACAATAGTTTCGAAATCCTCATGCTCTTCATCATTACAGGATAAGCGAAGCTTAGCCTTTAGAGGAACACTGTAAGTTAGTCCACGCTCTATACATTCATGAATGTCATAACGCGGTGGATCAATAAAGTAATCCAAAAATTCGAGAACGAAAATATTTCTTGAATCAGAGATCGGAAAGTTTTCAGCAAATACCTGAAATAAACCTTCTGTGTGACGGTTATCTGAGGTGGTTTCTAGCTGAAAGAATTCCTTGAACGATTGGATTTGTACATCCAGAAAATCAGGATAATCTAACACATGCTTACTTTGAGCAAAGTTTATCCTTTGATTGCTTTTGTTTGCCAAGGGTCTTAAATTTTAGTTAAACCGAAAATTCGATTAAAAACTGAACATCTGTTCAGTATGCGTTGGTGATATACACCAAAAGCCGTAAACTCCAACCCCTTTTTTGGGGCGGAGTTTATGGCTATTTTTTATTGAGGGTAATAAATTACTTAATCTCAACAACAGCTCCAGCTTCTTCAAGCTGCTTTTTTAGAGCATCAGCTTCGTCTTTAGTAACACCAGCTTTTAATTCTTTTGGTGCACCATCAACTAAATCTTTAGCTTCTTTTAATCCAAGACCAGTAAGGTCTTTCACTAATTTCACTACAGCTAGTTTAGAACCACCAGCTTCTTTCAAGATCACATCAAAAGATGTTTTCTCTTCAGCAGCAGCAGGTGCTTCTGCAGCAGGTCCAGCAACAGCAGCTGCAGCAGCAGCTGGTTCGATACCATACTCGTCTTTTAAGATTTGAGCTAACTCATTAACTTCTTTAACTGTTAAGTTTACTAATTGTTCAGCAAACGATTTTAAATCCGCCATTATATTTAATTTTAATTTTTTACAAATAATTTACTATCAAACTTAAGGTGTTTGAATTAACCTTCTCTTTCTTGTAAAGTTTTGACAATCCCTGCCAATTTGTTTCCGCCAGATTGTAATGCTGAAATAACATTCTTCGCTGGTGACTGTAATAATCCAATAATCTCGCCGATAAGTTGCTCTCTTGATTTAAGATTAACTAAAGCTTCTAATTGGTTATCGCCAATGAAAACAGCTGAATCTACATAAGCTGCTTTTAAAACTGGTTTCTCTGCTTTGTTTTTTCTCAACTCTTTAATCAGCTTAGCCGGAGCGTTAGCATTAGTTGAAAACATGACAGAAGATGAACCTTTAAGAACCTCGAATAAAGGAGAAACATCACCATCTAATTGCTCTAAAGCTTTTCTGATTAGTGTGTTTTTAACCACCTGCATTCCAATTTGGTTCTCAAAACATTTACGGCGAATACTATTAATTTTTGCAACCGATAAATTTGAAGTATCAGTAATATAAAAATTACCTGATTCTTTCATTCTATCGACTAAAGCAGAAACAACTTCGTGTTTTTCTTCTCTTCTCATAATATTAAATTCCCGCTACTGTTTTAGTTTCAATTTCAATCCCCGGAGACATGGTTGAAGAGATATGTACACTCTTAAAATATGTTCCTTTTGCAGCTGATGGTTTCAATTTTGAAATGATCTGGAGAACCTCCAAAGCATTTTCATAAATCTTATCAGAAGGGAAAGATACTTTACCTATTGAGCAATGAATGATACCAGATTTATCGACTTTAAAGTCAATTTTACCTCCTTTTACATCAGTTACTGCCTGTCCCACATTCATGGTTACAGTTCCTGATTTAGGATTTGGCATCAAGTTACGTGGACCTAAAATACGACCTAACTTTCCTACTTTAGCCATACAGCTAGGTGTAGTAATAATAATATCGACATCTGTCCAGCCACTCTCAATCTTAGCTATATACTCATCCAAACCTACAAAATCAGCACCTGCAGCTTTTGCTTCTTCTTCCTTATCAGGAGTTACTAAAGCTAAAACACGTACTGTTTTACCGGTACCATGGGGTAAAGTTGCAATACCACGTACCATTTGATTCGCTTTACGCGGATCAACACCTAAACGAACATCAATATCTACTGATGAATCGAATTTGGTAGTAGTTACTTCTTTAACCAGGGCAGCTGCATCCTTTAAGGAATAAGCCTTACCAGCTTCAAGTTTGGAAAGTGCCGTCTTTTGATTTTTTGTTAATCTTGCCACTGTCTTTTACTTATTTGTGTTAATTAATTATTCCAGGGTGCGTCTCCTGTAACGTTTATTCCCATACTACGGGCTGTGCCTGCAACCATCTTCATTGCTGATTCCATTGTAAATGCATTTAAATCAGACATTTTATCTTTTGCAATTACCTCAACCTGCTCCCAAGTAACCTTGGCAACTTTTTTACGGTTAGATTCTGCTGATCCACTTTTGATGTTTGCGGTTTCCATTAACTGGATTGCAACCGGTGGATTTTTAATGATAAATTCGAAAGATTTGTCTGCATAAACAGTGATTACAACAGGAAGTACTTTGCCTGCTTTCTCCTGGGTACGAGCGTTAAACTGCTTACAAAATTCCATGATGTTCACACCCTTTGCTCCTAATGCAGGACCAACCGGTGGAGATGGATTTGCCGCCCCTCCCTTGATTTGTAATTTGATTAACGCACTGACTTCTTTTGCCATTTTTTATTTATTTATTTCTCAACGTTAATAATGTGGAAGCATTTGTAACATTTAAGATCTTTACAGTATTGAGATGTGGGTATAGAGTATTGCGATCAAACACTATACTCATTACGCAATACACAATACTTTTTATTATTCTTTTTCAACCTGCATGTAATTAAGCTCGAGTGGAGTTTTACGTCCAAAAATCTTAACCATAACTTTTAGTTTTTTCTTTTCTTCGTTTATTTCTTCAATAACTCCTGAGAAACCATTGAAAGGCCCGTCCATTACTTTAACATTTTCACCAACATAATAAGGAACATTCATCATCTCTCCTTGCTCTGCCATCTCATCAACCTTACCTAAAATACGGTTAACTTCTGCTGGTCTTAAAGGAACAGCGTTTCCGCTTTTGTCTCCCAAGAAACCGATCACACTATTTACGCTTTTTATAATTTGCTCTAATTCTGCGTTTAAGGCAGTTTCTATTAAAACATATCCTGGATAAAAGTTTCTCTCCTTAGCAATTTTCTTACCATCTTTCATCTGGTAATATTTTTCCATTGGTATTAACACCTGAGGAACCAAATGAGTTAAACCTAAACGGCTAATCTCTGCATCTATATATTGCTTAACCTTTTTCTCTTTCCCACTAACCGCTCTTACTACGTACCATTTCAACTGATCACTCATGCTTTATATATTATGCAAATGATTTATACATTAACTTTAATAAGTTACCAAATGATTCATCCATTGCTAATATGATTAAAGCAATAATTAATGAAGCAACTAGCGTGATAACCGCACTGTTTTGAAGTTCACTCCAAGTTGGCCAAGTTACCTTTTGGGTTAACTCGATGTATGATTCTTTGATATATTCTGCAAAATTAGCCATTCTTATTTTCGCGTTAGCACGGGAACAAGGATTCGAACCCTGATCAAAGGTTTTGGAGACCTCTATTCTACCGTTGAACTATTCCCGTTTATAAATTTTAATTCTAATAAAAACTAAAACTTTTATTAGATAAAAAGTACTTAGGGAGTTTTTCCCTAAGTACTTTTATATATTTTCTTAAAATATAATTATTTTAAGATCTCAGTTACCTGACCAGCACCTACTGTTCTACCACCTTCACGGATAGCGAAACGTAGACCTTTTTCCATTGCAATTGCGTTGATTAACTTAACAGTAATTGTTACGTTATCACCTGGCATTACCATTTCTACGCCTTCTGCTAATGTAATCTCACCAGTTACATCTGTTGTTCTGAAATAAAACTGTGGACGATACTTATTAAAGAATGGAGTGTGACGACCACCTTCAGCCTTTGATAATACGTAAACCTCAGCTTTGAAATCAGTGTGAGGAGTTACAGAACCTGGCTTGCAAATAACCATACCACGACGGATATCGGTTTTCTCAATACCACGTAATAATAAACCTACGTTATCACCAGCTTCACCTCTATCTAATATCTTACGGAACATCTCTACTCCAGTAACTGTAGACTTTAAGTTTTCAGCACCCATACCTAAGATATCAACACCTTCTCCAGAGTTAATTATACCTCTTTCAATACGACCAGTTGCAACAGTTCCACGACCAGTAATCGAGAAAACATCTTCAACAGGCATTAAGAAAGGAAGTTCTGTCAAACGTGGAGGAATTGGAATATAGCTATCAACAGCATCCATCAATTCCATAATTTTTCCAACCCATTTTGGATCTCCATTTAATCCACCTAAAGCAGAACCTTGAATAACTGGAATATCATCTCCTGGGAAATCGTAGAAAGATAATAATTCACGAATTTCCATTTCAACTAATTCTAATAATTCTGGATCATCAACCATATCCACTTTATTCATGAATACAACTAATGAAGGAACACCAACCTGACGAGCTAATAAGATATGCTCGCGAGTTTGTGGCATAGGACCATCAGTCGAAGCAACTACGATAATTGCACCATCCATTTGAGCTGCACCAGTAACCATGTTCTTCACATAATCCGCGTGACCTGGACAGTCAACGTGAGCATAGTGACGAAGAGCAGTTGAATACTCAACGTGAGCTGTGTTAATAGTGATACCTCTTTCTTTTTCTTCTGGAGCAGAGTCAATAGAAGCGAATGAACGAGCTTCAGAATAACCTGCATCTGCTAAAACTTTAGTGATAGCTGCAGTTAATGTAGTTTTACCGTGGTCAACGTGACCGATTGTACCGATGTTTAAGTGTGGCTTACTACGGTCAAATTTTTCTTTTGCCATGATTTTTACTTATTACTAGGTTAATT